>JBAYZW010000082.1:0-4491 GCA_041672305.1 Bacilli bacterium | reverse complement strand
AAAATAAGTATAAAAAGTTGTGAACTGATGTCTTTTTCCTCAAATATCATTATTTTTAAATGTCGCGTTTCAAAAGGAACATATCTTCGTACTTTCGGTGAAACGATTGCCGAAAAATTAAAGACGGTTGGTTATCTTTCCAATTTGAGGCGTTTAAAAATCGATCGCTTTGATGTCCAAAACAGTTCGGTTTTGGGGAATATTAAAGCTGAATCGCTACTTTCCTTAGCGGATGTTTTAATGCAGTGTGTTCCATTTATCGTTGTCGATGATCAACGGGCGCAAAAGATCAAAAATGGTATGCAAATTACCATTGAGAATATTTTACCAAGATATGATAAAATAATAGTGATGAATGAGAAAGGCGAATGCTTGGCGATTTACACTCGTCTTAACGGCTCTCTTTTTAAATGTCAAAGAGGTTTGATTTCATGATGAAAATTATTGAATTTAAATTTGGCCAATCACTTCATATCGAGGAAAAAATTATTCTTTGTCTCGGATTTTTTGATGGTGTGCATCGGGGACATCAGGCTCTAATTCAAAAAGCAATTAGTGAAGGTTATAAAGTTGGTATTTTAACATTTGATAATTCACCATCTGTTGTTTTGGGAAAAATCCCCTTTAATGAAGCTTTGACTTCTCCCGCTGATAAGGCAGACTTATTTGAAGATATGGGAGTTGATTATCTCTTTTTACTCCATTTTGATCTTGAGGCATCACATCGCACCAAAGACGAATTTATTAAAGACATCCTTACCCCCCTGCGACCTTATAAAATCTATTGTGGTGAAGATTATCGTTTTGGTGTTCGCGGTGAAGGCAACCCAACTTATCTTAAGAATTTCTTTTCGGTTGAGATTTTTCCTTTGCAGTTGCAAAATGGTGATAAAATTTCTTCTCGTGAAATCGTCTTTGACATTCAGCATGGGCAAATGGAGGAGGCTGCTTCTTTGCTCGGACGCCCATATCGTCTATCAGGACTTGTTATTCAAGGCCAACATAATGGAAAATCTCTCTCTTTTCCGACCGCTAATTTAAAACTTGATTACTATTATGTTTACCCACAAATCGGCGTTTACATGGGATATGCTTATCCACATGGTGAGAGATATAAATGCATCATTAATGTCGGCACTCATCCGACGATTATGCCCTTATTGGAACCAATTATCGAGGTCCACATAATTGATTATGCTGATAATCTATATGGAACTCATATTTTTATCGATTTTATTCAATTCATTCGTTCTGAAATTCATTTTGAGTCTCTTGATAAATTGAAATCCCAGTTGCATAAAGACCTGGAAAAAGCGAAAAAGTATTTGCGTTAATCTTCTAACGAATATATTATATTCACAGCGACTTTCGCGCAGTCTATCGATTCCTCAACGATAAGCCGGGCCTAAGTTAAGAAATATGTTAGGAGGATTCCCATGGCCTTAACCAAGGAAAGAAAAGCAGAACTCGTTAAAAAGTTTGGCAAAAATGAAAAGGATACTGGCTCTGTCCAAGTCCAAGTTGCCATTCTTACTGAACAAATTCTCGCTCTAACCGCTCACTTGAAAGCGAACAAAAAGGACGCTCATGGTAAGCGAAGCTTGATGATTCTTGTCGGACAACGTCGTAGTTTATTAGACTACCTCATTACCACCGATCGAGATGCTTATTTAAAGCTTATTGTTGAACTCGGATTACGTAAGTAATAAGAGAAATGAAGAAATCGCCAATTGGCGATTTTCTTTTGTCAATAAACACTTGTAAGTGTTTATATACTTTGATAAAATCAATGCGAAATCATTTTAAATGTAAAAGAGGTAAAAAGATGAAAAGAGTATTCGAATTAGAATTCGAAGGAAAGAAATTCGTCGTTGAAGCAGGTGAAATTGCTAAACAAGCCGACGGAGCTGTACTCGTCAGATTAAACGAGACCGCTGTTCTTTCCACCGCATGTTGCTCTGACAATCCAAAAGAAGGAGATTTCTTTCCTTTGACAGTTGTCTATGAAGAAAAGCAATATGCTGTCGGTAAAATTCCTGGTTCCTTCCTACGACGAGAAGGACGAGCTGGCGAACATGCCACTTTAACTGCTCGATTAATTGATCGACCTATTCGACCAATGTTTTCAGAGGGTTTTAGAAACGAAGTACAAATTGTTAATACAGTTATGTCTGTCGATCAAGATTGCACTCCTGAAATGTCGGCTATGTTAGGATCTTCCTTAGCTTTAGGAATTTCTGATATTCCCTTCGATGGACCAATTGCTGGTGTTTATGTCGGACGTGTCGATGGAAAATTAATTATTAATCCTACGGTTGAAGAAAGAGCAAAAAGCGATATCAATGTCGCTGTTGCTGGTACCAAAGAAGCCATTAATATGGTGGAAGCTGGTGCTGATCAAGTCAGCGAGGATGATATGCTTGAAGCTTTAATGTTTGGACATGAAGCAGTCAAAAAATTATGTCTCTGGCAAGAGGAAATTATTAAAGAAATTGGGGCGCCAAAAAGAGAGATTGCTCTCTACCAATGTGATCCTCAAGTTGAAGCTGATGTCACCTCTCGTGCCAAAGATCGCCTAGTTAAGGCTATTTCTATCTTTGATAAATTAGAAAGACAAGACGCTATTGCGGCGATTGAAGATGAAATTTTAGAAGATTACGATTCTCGCTCTTATCCAGATGAGAGCACTCATAAAAAAACCTATCACATGGTCAGTGAAACTTTAGAGAGCCTTGTCGCTCAAGAAGTTCGCCGTTTAATCACGGAAGAAAAGATTCGTCCTGATGGTCGACATGTTGATGAAATTCGTCCTTTGGATGCCCAAGTTGATATTCTTCCTCGCGCTCACGGATCAGCGATGTTCACTCGCGGTCAAACGCAAGTTATTTCTATTACAACTCTTGGGGCTAAAAGTGATGAACAGATTATTGATAATTTAACCGAAGAAGAAACACGTCATTGGATGCATCACTATAATTTCCCGCCTTATAGTGTTGGTGAAGTGGGCAGAATGGGAAGCCCAGGTCGAAGAGAAATCGGACATGGTGCTCTTGGTGAAAGAGCTCTGAGTTATGTTATTCCTTCTGAACAAGAATTCCCTTATACCATTCGTACTGTCGCCGAAGTTGTGGAATCTAATGGTTCTTCTTCTCAAGCGAGTATTTGTGCCTCATGCATGTCTTTGATGGCAGCTGGTGTGCCACTTAAAGCCATGGTCAGTGGCATCGCCATGGGCCTCATTACTTCTGGTCCTCTCGATGGCAAACATCCCTATACAATTTTGACCGATATTCAAGGTCTTGAAGATCACTTCGGTGATATGGACTTTAAAGTAGCGGGTACCGAAAAAGGTGTCACTGCTTTACAGATGGATATCAAAATTAAAGGTGTCACAAAAGAAATTTTACGCGAAGCTCTCACTCAAGCCCATGGAGCACGAGCTATCATTCGTGAAGCAATGGCTAAAGCCATTAGTGAACCACGCCCAGATGTTGGCAAATATGCCCCTAAAATGGATACATTTACTATTGAGGAAGATAAAATTCGTGAAGTTATTGGCACAGGTGGTAAAGTCATCAATGATATTATCGCTAAATGTGACAATGTCAAAATTGATATTGAAGATAGTGGACAAGTCACTATTTACCATATGAATCGCGAGACAATTAATAAAGCGAAGCAAATGGTCCTTGATATTGTCAAAGAAGCTAAAGTAGGCGAAGTCTACGAAGGTGAAGTTGTCCGCGTCGAAGATTATGGTGCGTTTGTTCATCTTTTCGGCAATGTTGATGGCCTATGCCATGTCTCTCGTTTAGGCTGGGGCTTTGTGGAAAAAGCGAGCGATGTCGTCAAAATCGGCGATAAAATTAAAGTTCAAGTCATTGAAATTGATGACAAAGGTAAAGTCAAAGTTTCTCATCGTGAATTTTTGGAAAAACCGGCTGACTACGTTGAAAGACCAGAACGAAGTCGCACAGAGCGTCAATTCCGCCCTGATCGTTCGTTTAAGGGTCCGCGAAAATTCAAGAAATAATTAATATGAACTGACCCTTTATAAGGGTCTTTTCTTTTCATTTTAAAGATATTTTCGTTTTTATTATTCAAATAAATATGTATACTATATATAGCGACCAAAACATAGTCAATTAATGAAGGAGGCTCTTTTAAATCGTGGATACCATTAAAATATGTGCTCTCGGCGGATTAGATGAAAATGGCCGAGACTGCTATGTGATTGAAATTAACAATGACCTCTTTGTCGTGGAATCCGGAAGTTCTCTTCCTGATAAAACCATACCTGGCGTTGACTTTCTTTTACCAAATGCTGAATATATTATTCAAAATAAAAATCGCCTAAAGGCTTATATCATTACGCATGGTCATGACGAGAGCATGTCGGGTCTTAAATACTTCTATAATCGCGCTCCTGCTCCTGTTTATTGTACTGATACAACGCAAAAATGTATGCTTGGTCAAGCTGGAATTTTGAAA
>JBAYZW010000081.1:0-4535 GCA_041672305.1 Bacilli bacterium | reverse complement strand
TTTCGGATCATCTCTTTAATCAAATTACTGATTTAGGTGCTGATTTTGAACTCGAAGATGTTCAATCAATTGAAAAGCAAACCAATATGTTTGTTATCAAAACAAACTATCAAACTCATCAATCTCACACTGTGATAATCGCTAGTGGTGTCACTCATCGTCAAATGAATTTACCTCACGAAGAGCAATTGATTGGTAAAGGTATTTCTTTTTGCGCTGTTTGTGATGGACCGTTTTATAAGGGTCAGGAAGTGTATTTAGTCGGCGATGCGAATACTGCCTTACAGTACGCTCTGCTTTTGGCAAATTACTGTCCCAAAGTCCATATGTTTACCTTATTTGATAGATTGTTTGGTGATGAATTACTAATTGAACAGGTCCGTAAAAATGAGAAGATTATTATTACTCCCTTTATGAATTTAATTGAATATCAAGGCGACAAAGAATTGACGGGTCTCATCTTCGAAAATACTAGTGATCATTCAACGCATCAATATAAAACTAATAATGTTTTTATCGCCATTGGTCAATTACCCCACAACGACATTTTTAAAAATCTGGTTGAACTAGATCGCGGATTTATTATTACCGATGAAAACATGATGACTAAAACGGAAGGCTTATTTGCTGCTGGAGACACAAGAAAAAAGACGGTCAGGCAATTGGTGACCGCCTGTAATGATGGCGCTATTGCTGCCTTATCAGCCGTTAAGTATTTGAATTAATAACCACGCAATTTGACATCTTTAATGTATTTTTGCAGTAATTTTTGAAAAATAATAGCTTTTTTATAAGAGACTTCATGAAGTCCTTTTTTAATAACTCCTTCACGATCAACAAATTTTTGAAGATAAAGATTATGAGCCCCGTCTAGTAGTTTGCCCATCTCAATGATTGAATCCTCATTATGATATTCATTGACAAGAGTGGTTCTGAATTCATAATTAACTACATTTTTTCTTAATAGATTGATTGATTTCTCAATGTTTTTTTGACGAAAATCATCAACTCCACAAGTTTCTGGGTAACACTTAAAACTATTTTTAATATCCATAGCAACATAGTCAATGAGATGACTATCAAGCAAATCTTTTAGAACCGAATAATTTGTTCCATTTGTATCTAGTTTAATGAGAAAACCCAAATTTTTGACAGTCTCAATCCTCTTCTTTAATTCAGGCATGAGAGTTGGCTCCCCACCAGTAAAAACGACAGCGTCCACTAATCCTTTTCTCGTTTGTAAAAATTGAACAATCTCATCAAATGAAATTGAATTGTGACTCTCTAAAACAGTCGTCCCATTGTGGCAAAAAGGACAACGAAAATTACATTTTGGAGCAAACAAGACAACGGAAATATAATTGTCATAATCAAGAAGAGAAAATTTATCAATACCTACAAATTCCATGATAAAGATATTATAAAACGCCGAGAACATATAGTCATGCTTTTTATAAAATAAAAAAGATTATCTTTTTGTGTTATATCAAGTGATGTTTTGCTAGAATAAAAACATGGAAAATTTAATTTTAAATTGGGATGAATATTTTATGGGGATTGCTCAGCTTTCCGCTTTGAGAAGTAAAGATCCAAGCACACAAGTGGGAGCCTGTATTGTTGATGATGATAAAAAGGTTGTTTCCATTGGCTATAATGGCATGCCTCGCCACATTGATGACTGCCAATTAACATGGAATAAAGGCGAAGGCCTAGACAATAAATACTTATATGTTTGTCACGCTGAAATGAATGCTATTCTTAATACGCGAAACGGCAGTGCTTTGCGGGGATGCACATTATATGTGACTTTATTTCCATGCAATGAATGTGCGAAAGCTATTATTCAAGTGGGCATCAAGGAACTTGTTTATGGTTGCAATAAATATAAAGATACAATTGCTACTCAGGCATCTATTAAAATGCTGACATTAGCAGGTGTTAAGATCCGTGAATATCAGGGAAGACATATTGAAATAACGGCCAAAAAATGACAATTAAAGAATATACATCTCAAAGAAAAGAAGAAATTAAGGGAATTGTCTCAAAAATGAAGAAAATTCCTTCTTTGGTAATTGTTCAGATTAATGAAGATGCTGGAAGCAACGCCTATGTTAAAGGGAAACTGAGAGACGCTGCTGAATTAGGTATTAAAGCGCAATTAATTAAATTGCCTTTGGAAACAAGCGAAGAGGAATTATTAAAAATAATTGATCAATTAAATAATGATAATACTGTTGATGGTTTTATCGTTCAAATGCCACTTCCTAAAGGCATTGACGAAGATAAAATCAAGATTGCCATTGATCCCCAAAAAGATGTTGATGGTTTTCATCCATTGAGCAAATTGTCTCCTTGTACGCCTAAAGGCATTATGAATTATCTCCATCATGAGAAAATTAGTATTCTTGGACAAAATGCTGTCGTTATAGGGCGAAGCAATATTGTGGGCAAACCAATGGCTAAATTATTGCTAAAGGAAAGTGCTAATGTTACAGTTCTTCATTCCAAAACGAGTTTGGAAGATAAGAAATTTTATATTTCTCATGCTGATATAATTGTTGTGGCAATTGGCAAACAAGGTTATCTCGATAATACATTTATTTATAAACCAAGCGCCGTCATTGTTGATGTTGGTATTTCTCGAGATGAAAATGGTTTACATGGTGATGCAGTAAAAGATCTCCCTGTTCGTTTACAAACACCTGTCCCAGGTGGAGTTGGCTTGCTAACAAGGTTAGCTTTATTTGAAAATTTATTAGATATAGTAGGTTATTAGTTTATGGAATTTAAAATTCAAAATACTTCTGTTTATGGTCTTGAAAAGGCTTATAAGGCGTCAGGGAATCCTATGCGCACTATAATTGACAATGGTGATGTGACAGAAAAAGATAAAATCAGATCTCAAAAACTCGGTGGAGCAAGAAATGGTTTAGGACATGATAATTTTCTTAAAGGAATTCTTGTTCAGATGGATGTTACCGCCCCTCTTTATTGGTGGAAACAAGCTCAGAGATATCATTGGTTTGATTATGTTTCTAGTCAGTCAACTATGCATTGTCTTTTGAAATTTGACATTATTAATCAGTGTGTTTCTGATACAAATTCTGAAGTGGTAAAAATTATTGAATCATTAAAAGAAAAATACCTGCAAATTCCCGATAATTCGCCTGAAAAATTATCAAAATGGCGTGAACTGGTGGCTTCTTTGCCATGTGGATTTTGTTTGGGCGCTACTATGACAACAAATTATCAGCAATTGAAAACAATGTATATTCAGCGAAGAACTCATCGCTTAAATGAGTGGCATATTTTTTGTCAGTGGTGCGAGTCTCTTCCTGATTTTCTTGAATTAACAAATGTGAAAGGCTTGTAAAATGGAATGTCAATTTTGTCGTATTAACAAAGAAAAAAAATACTTAATGGATAACGAACTTGCTTATGCTCTTTTAGATAATTATCCTGTTTCCGATGGACATACACTTATTATTTCAAAACGCCATGTTGAAACTTTTTTTGATTTAACTGATCAGGAAATACAAGCTTTTCATGATTTAGCATTGAAGGTTAAGAAGTATTTGGATGAAAAATATCATCCTATCGGTTATAATGTTGGTTTTAATTGTGGCGCAGCCGCTGGTCAAACAGTTATGCATTGCCATATGCATATCATTCCTCGCTATGAGGGAGATTGCGATAATCCTCGTGGTGGAGTGAGAAAAATTCTTCATCATCACAAGGTTAACTATTGATTTGTTTCTCTATGAGACCTGATATATTATCAGTGTTGATACTTCTTGGAGGCCTATATGAATAAGCTAAATCGAATAATTATTGATACTTTTGGAAGCGATAAAGGGCCATCTTCAGTTATTATGGGCGGTCTTCTTTTATTGAAAACGCATCCTGATTTATATATTACTTTTGTTGGTGATGAGATGATTATCAAAAAGGAGTTATCTAAAAGTCAAATTTCCGATTTATCACATATTCATATTATTCACACAAATGTTGCAGTTAGTAATTTTGATAATCCAACAACAGCTATTTTTCAAAAATCGGATGCCTCTATCTTTTTAGCGGAACGAACTTTAGCTGACGATGATCAGGCAATTGGCTTATTGACGGCGGGAAGTAGCGGTTCAATTCTTATGGGCTCATATCGCTATTTGGCCAATCAAACATTAACAAGACCATGCATGGCTTCTATTCTTCCATCTTGTCGAAAAGGGGAGTTTGTTTGTTTGGTTGATACGGGATCAACGATTGATTGTCTTCCCACTCAATTGCATGAATTTGCCCGTTTGGGTCGTGACTTGATGAAACAACTTTATAAGATTGAATCTCCTAAGATTGGTCTTTTATCCAACGGAGCAGAGTCGAGCAAAGGTAATAAACTAGTCAAGGAAACCTATGGTTTATTATCAACAGATCCAGATCTTAATTTTGTGGGCAATATTGAAGGAAATAATGCCCTTTCGGGAGATTGTGATGTTCTTGTGGCTGACGGATTTGCTGGCAACATGGTTTTAAAAGTA
>JBAYZW010000080.1:0-4583 GCA_041672305.1 Bacilli bacterium | reverse complement strand
ATTGCATGGCGAATCTGTATGTTTCTTTGGCCCATAATCTCGGATTGGACGTGGTCAATGTGACCATTTACGGCCATATGTTTCCGGCGGTGTGTTTTGACGGAGGGCACGGAAGATCTTATGAATATGACGGTAAGACGTTCTATCACATGGAAGTGACGGATGAACATCCGGTTGCCGGAAGATATTGGAATCGTGAGAGTGTCGAAACCATCGATTATCCCGAAGTGCCCACCGAACAGTTTAAAGAAATTTTGGTAAAGATGTGATTTCTAACGAGTTTTGATAAAAACATCCGTTTAAAGATTTATATGGCAACCTGTGACCGATATTGTATATCTATACGTTAATGCAATATCAATCAGTCATCATTGAACATAATCGGGTGTTGATTCAATTGTCGGAACGCAACAAGTGGTTTGAACGGAACAGGATGGGATTTGCCATCGTCACGTCAGTCCTAATATCGCTGACAATAATAACTGCGATATACTGGCACTCAAGGGATTGGACGGCTGCAGGAACCGTTGCCTTAGCGTGTTTCGGTGCGGTGGGGATGGTTTTCAGTTACATAAGTACAATAGAGCTGAAACGCGACCGAATACCGTACGTGCATGTGAATTTCACCTTATACGAGGAAAAAGAACATTTGGTTTATGTCGTGGTTCAAAACAGCGGAAACGCACCGGCGCACGATATAAACATCAGCGTTTTGCCTCTGGAGGGGGAAGAAGAACTTTTGGAAAGCGGCGCCATATTTTCAAATTTTAATAACCTATCCATAATAAAATATCCGATTCAATTTTTGCCACCCAATGACAGTAGACGAACGTTGTTCGGAACCGTTGCCGGAATGGGAGAACGGGAATCCGAGATAGAATATGAAGTAAACATCACTTACAAAGATTCATCGGGACACGTTTACAACAGCTACATGGTTTTGGAAGCCAATCATCTGATGGGAAACAAGTACTTCAGAAGCAAAGATCCGACCGTGGAAGTTCTCGATGACATCCGGAAAGAGCTGAACGATCTGAAAGATATTGTCGGCAATATACTGCAATCTCAGGACCCCACCGGTGAAACGGAGTCGACAAAGAACTTGTTTTCCGGGGAAATCGATGAATCGGATGGAAGAAGTGACTGATTTTTGATTATTGCTTGATTTCCGACACCGGATTAAAAAATGTATGTGAATCCGACGTAGTAAAATATTATTTAAATATAAATCGGTAACACGAATAAGATACAAATCATTGAATAGTATCACGTAATTTCCTCTGTCATGAATGATAAACTTTGGAATGAATGCATTGAATTTCACGGACATTCCTGTCCCGGATTGGCTTTGGGTTTCAGAGCCGCCGAGATCGGCGCTGAGGAACTGGGTATTCCCTTAGAAAAAGCTTCAGACGAAGAAATCGTGTGTGTTGCCGAAAACGATGCCTGCAGTGTCGACGCCGTGCAGGTGTTGTTCTCATGCACCGCGGGCAAAGGAAATCTGCTTTTCAAAATAAGAGGAAAACAGGCTTACTCTTTCTTTGACAGAAATTCAGGCAAAAAGGTCCGTATTGTTATGAAAGGAGCCCACAGGGAGATGGAACGTGATGAAGCGATGAATTACATCCTCAATGCGCCCAAAGACGAGATATGCGAAATAAAGGAGCCCCCTTTCGATCTCCCCAAGGAAGCCAAGATTTTCAACAGCGTCGAGTGCGAATTATGCAAAGAATCGGCACGCGAAGATTTAATTCGTATTCAGGAAGGAAAAAAGGTCTGTCTTGAGTGTTTCAATTCGTACAGCAGAAGTTATTTCTGATTTTATTACGAATACTCTTGTTATTCCTTCGGGAAGCAGGAGTATTCGTTGAAACCCTTTTCCTGTAAATCAGGCAGAAATTCTTTTTCGAACACAGACAGGGCTTCATTTGAATCGGATGCCTCTATGAAGGCCAAAACCTGTACGTTCTCGATGCAACTGCCGTCCGGTGCGTATGTTGACCCTTGAGGGGTTACGATGGCGTATCTCATGTCAATTCACCTTCGATATCAGTCTTTCAGCTATGTGAAATAAGCGGCTTTGCCGCGCGTGCTTTTAGAACCATTGGGTGAATATTTGAAAGAATATCCCCGCTCTTCAAAGTCTTCTATGTAGTCAGCTACACCGGGACCGTCTATAATCCAGACGGGAGCTTTGGGCCCCAGATCAATATGATAAATATTTACTGACTTCAACATGGAAATCAATTTGCTCCTGGAGATGTTTCTATCATATTCATGAGTTTGAGACCCTCTCGTTACAATTTTTTGTTCAGGTTCTTCATCAACAATCGTTTTTGGTTTTGAACACGACGACTCATCTGATTGGTTGCATTATTGGTGAATGTGATCATGGCAATTTCAGAAAGATTCGCATCTTTCGCGTGGAGAAGGTACATGATTCTGTCAATCATCACAGTGGTCTTTCCTGTTCCTGCGCTTGGTTTGACAACGATGTTCTTGTTGGGGCCGTGTTCAACTCTGTATTGTCCGGAGTTGAAATCAGGATTGGATTTTGACAATTCATCGAAGAGGCTACGGCTCTGTTGAAAATTTCCATCAATTATTGTAAATTGGTTCCGAATCTTTGTTTCATAGGATTGAAGCAAACGGTATTTGAAGAAAATTTTAAATTTATCAGAAAGATATTTTGTGTCTGTTGAGGATCCGAACCAGAATACTTTATTCCGTTTTTTAACAGATGTTCAATCTCGGAAAGTTTGTTTGGAAGACTGTATCCGTTGTACAATACGGAATATGTTTCATTTTTAATCAATTAATCCGGCTCCGTTGTTTAAACACATTAACATAAGAATTGTTGAGATTTATTAAAGAGTACCGATTAATGCATCGAAATGCTTTAGATCTGGCTCCGGCAAGTTGATATAAAATCCGGTAGCTCTTAAAGCAATGCAGGGCGAATCTTCAAAATCAGTATCGAATCTCGTCAACCGGTATATGGAATGCACCGAAGATCTGAATTTCATATACAACAGCCCTGAGAACGAGCAGAAAGTCATAACGACCGTATCAAAAAATCTTGAAACCTGTGACAGTTTTGATTTTTCCGTAGCATTCATTTCAATGAGCGGAGTGACCGCTTTACTGCAAGAACTTCGCCGTTTCAACACAGGAAACAAAAGAGGTCGAATTTTAACTACAGATTATCTTAATTTCAATGATCCGGAAGCACTTGAAAAACTTTTGGAGTTCGATGACATTGACGTCAGGATATATACAAAGGAAAATTTCCACACCAAGGCGTATATGTTTACCAAAGACGGTAAAACGACGGCTCTTGTCGGAAGTTCCAATCTCACCGCGGGAGCATTGTGTCAGAACAAAGAATGGAATCTGCTCGTGTCTTCCAATGAAGTATCGCTCCTCACCGAAATTCAAAACGAATTTGAATCCATGTGGGAGAATGCAGAATATCTAACCGAAGAGTGGATCATCGATTATATCCCGCGGTTTAAAAAATCAAAGAGACATCACGAAGAAGAAAAAATAGAATTGGAATCCGACAAGGCACCAAAACCCAATCTGATGCAAATGGATGCTTTGAGGAACCTGCAAAGCATCAGAGATTCAGGAAAGGATCGGGCGTTGATTGTTTCTGCCACCGGTACCGGAAAAACTTATCTTTCAGCCTTTGATGTCAAAAATTTCAACCCCAAACGTTTGTTGTTTTTGGTTCACCGGGACAAGATTCTGAATGATGCCATTGATTCTTACAAAAAAGTACTTGGCAAGGATATAAAAGCAGGTAAACTTACGGGCGAACGTAAAGATTTTGATTCGGATTATTTATTTTCCACAACTCAGTCAATGTCGTTGGATCATAATCTATCGCGTTTTGATCCGTTTTACTTTGATTATATCGTATGTGACGAAGCACATCGTTCCGCCGCATCCCATTATAAGAAAATCATCGATTATTTCAAACCTAAGTTTTTGTTGGGGATGACCGCAACCCCTGAACGGACCGATGCCAAAGAAATATTCAGCACATTCGACTATAACATCGCATAGGAAATTCGTTTGAAAGACGCAATGAATTTCGGTATGGTGAGTCCGTTTCATTATTTTGGAATACGGGATATCACGGTAAACGGAGAATTGCTGGGTGAAGATGCCGATTTTAATTTGTTGACGTCGGACGAAAGGACAGATCATATTCTCAATGAAGCGAAATACTATGGATATTCAGGATCGAGGCTGAGAGGGTTAATTTTCTGCAGCAATGTGGACGAATGTGAGGAATTATCAGTCAAACTCAACGAAAGAGGATTGAGGACCATTGCACTGACAGGCAGATCTTCCAATGAGGAACGCGAGGATGCCATAAACAGATTGGAAGGTGATTATGAAGGTGGGCTCGATTACATCATTACGCGAGATATCTTCAACGAAGGGATTGACATTCCGAGTGTAAACCAAGTGATTTTGTTAAGGCCTACTGAATCTGCAATCATATTCGTACAACAACTCGGTAGAGGGCTCAGGAGAAGAGATGATCTGAAAGAATTCCTGGTTGTTTTGGA
>JBAYZW010000079.1:0-4600 GCA_041672305.1 Bacilli bacterium | reverse complement strand
CGCTGAAATGCTAATAACAGCACCTGGCTTCTTGTCCCATGCATTTTGTCCATAGGGTCGAGATCCAATATCAAGAGCATTCTTGAGAACAGGGGGAATGGAGCGATTATATTCTGGGGTAATAAATAAAACTGCATCATGATTTTTAATAGTTTCTCTTAGTTTAAGCCACGGCTGAGGTTCTCTATCTTCATCTTCCATATCTTGATTATAAAGAGCGAGATCATTGATATCGATGGTATTGAGATTTAAATCCTTTGGGCTTAAATTCTTAAGAGCGAGAGCTAATTTTTTTGAATAAGATTTTTTTCGATTACTGCCAATAAAGACAGCGGCATTAATTTTAGACATACTTTAAACTCCTTTATATCTACTTTCACTTTATTGAAACTATTTTCTCATTTCAATCGAAATGCTTATGTTTTGTCATAACTAAATGACTTTTCCTTTAAAAATAATAAAAAACCTTAACATAAGTTAAGGTTAACAATCATCTGGTGGATCTGACCGGGATCGAACCGGCTACCTCCTCCATGCCATGGAGGCGCTCTCCCAGGTGAGCTACAGACCCAAAGGACTGTTATGATTTTATAACGAGATTGTCTCATAAATCAATAACAACTTCGTTTGATATCAAGATTATCCATCTCTCTCTTATTAAAAACAATTTATCGATAAATATTTTCATAGGACGAAGACGAGAAATAAAAAGCGTTAGACAATTTATGTTAACGCAATTTTATATGGCGCGCCTGAGGCGATTTGAACGTCTGACTCCCATCTTAGGAGGATGGTACTCTATCCAGCTGAGTTACAGGCGCAATTTCACAAAAATTTTATTTCTTTAAAAATTCGCAGATATCTTGATAGACTTCAACACGATTTTTTTCATTTAAAATCTCATGCCTCATGTGAGAATAAATATGCACTTTAACATCGCATAAACCGCGCGATTTATACATTTTCTGCAAAGCCATCGTTGATTTAGTGTAATTAGTGACAGGATCCTCCTCACCAGAAATAATGAACAATTGAATATTCTTATTTATCTGTTTGAGATTTTTATTTTTATAGAGTGTTTTCATACCCTTAAGAAATTCAAGACAAAAACCATTATTGGGCCCAAACCCACAAAGTGGATCGGCAATATAATGGGTTACATTTTCATGATTATAAGAAAGCCAATCATAAGCTGTTTCAGGATTAACAATTTTTTTATTAAAGTTGCCAAACATCAATGAATTTAAAAATTTAGCTTTCGAGTTGCGATTCTTCTTGTTAACAATTAATTTTGCCAAGCAATAACCAACTCCCACAGCGGAATTTTTACTCCCTGAACCACAGAGAATGACTTTTTTAACATGATGAGGATAATGCTGGATATAGGATTGAGCCATAAATGAACCCATGCTATGGGCAAAAATATATGTTGGTACACCACTCTTTTCAAGTTGTGTGACCACGCTATCCTCTAAATCAACTTGCTTTTTAAATCCATCAAGAGGCCAAATGCCAACATTGGACATGTCAGGGAGAACATTTTCACCTTGTCCAAAGGTATCGAGGCAATAGGCACTAAAGCCTTGGCTATTAAGAAAAGTAGCAAATTCATCATAGCGTTGGGCGTATTCCTCCATTCCCTCCATGATTAAAACATTAGCGACCGGATTTTCAATTTCCCACGCCAACCCATAATAATGTTGACCATCAAGTTTTAGCTCATAACGTCTTTTCATATAATTACCTACTTATCATATCCATTAGGATTATTTTTTTGCCAATTCCATGAATCGCGGCAAGCATCACTTATATTATAAATAGTTTTATAGCCCATCTCTTCAAAAGCTTTTGTGCAATCAGCATAATTCTCATCGACATCGCCAGGGCGTCGTGGACAAATTTGATATTTGATAGAAATATGGTTAGCGTTTTCAAAAGCATGAACAAGTTCTAAGACACTGGTACCATGACCCGTTCCCAAATTATAAATGACAAGCCCTGGCTTTGTGGCCAATTTTTTTAGAGCAAATAAATGACCGCGCGCTAAATCAACAACATGAATATAATCGCGAACACCTGTCCCATCACAAGTCTTATAATCATTGCCGTAGACATTGAGAAATGGACGTTTACCAATCGCTACCTGCGTGATATAGGGCATCAAATTATTAGGAATGCCATGAGGATCTTCACCAATTAATCCTGATGAATGGGCTCCGATAGGATTAAAATAACGCAAAATGGCAATATTAGCTTCAGGATGCTCTCTCGCATAATTAATCAAAAGACATTCAATATCTAACTTGGTTTGACCATAAGGATTGGTACAACCACCAATTTTATCACTTTCTTTTAAAGGGACATGTTCAGGAATACCGTAAACAGTAGCGCTGGAAGAAAAAACAAAATTATGAACATGAAATTCCGCCATCAATTTGAGAAGAACACGACTACTTCCCACATTGTTAGAAAAATATAATTCGGGCTTTTGAACTGATTCAGCTACACTTTTTAATCCTGCAAAGTGAATGATATCGGTGATATTTTCTTTTTCAAAGACATGCCGCATCATTTCTTCATTTTGAACATCTATCTCATAAAAAGTTGGCTTTTTGCCAGTTATTTGATACAGGCGATTCAAAACTTCGGGTTTAGAATTCAAAAAGTTATCAACAATAACAACTTCATATCCTTTGCTCAATAGTTCAACAACTGTGTGAGAACCGATATAGCCGGTTCCACCGGTAACTAGAATAGCCATATTATTTCTTCCTCAATTCTTCAACAATATATTTATGAGCTAAAGCGGGATTAACTTTGCCTTGTGTCTTTTTCATGATTTTCCCAACGAGATAACCGACTGCTCGATCTTTGCCGTTTTGATAATCAATAATCGCTTGTGGATTGGCATTAATAATTTCTTTAACTAGGTTAAGAATTTCTTCTTCATTACTAATCAATGAAATTCCAATCGATTTTTTAATTGTTTCAGGGTCTTCTTTTGTCTGATACATCTTATCAAAAATATCGCGAGCTTGCTTGTTCGAAATATCACCTTTTTCAATCATCAAAACAAGTTTTCCTAAATTGATAGGAAGAATAGGAAAATCGGAAATAGAGATGAGTTCTTTATTAAGAATAGATTGAACATCCACAATTAACCAATTAGCTAATAATTTGGCATTAGCGCCAGACTTAATTGCTTCATCAAAATAACAACTAATCTCTTTATTAGCAATAAGAATATTGCTGTCATATTCATTGAGACCAAGTTTTTCATAACGTTGTAATTTAGATTCTGCCAACTCTGGAGAAGTTTCAATAGCGTTTTGAATAAATTCATCACTTAATTTAATCGGCGTGATATTTGGCTCAGTAAAATATTTATAATCAACGGCGTCTGTTTTTAAGCGCATTAAGACAGTCTGTTTCAATCCTTCATCAAAGCGACGTGTCTCTTGTGTTACTGAGCCACCACTAAGTAAGATTTGTTCTTGTCTCTTTACTTCAAAATCAATAGCTTTTTCGATATTAGCAAAACTATTTAGGTTTTTAATTTCAACTTTTGTTCCTAGTTTATCACTGCCAAAGGGACGAATTGAAACATTAACATCGCATCGCAAAGAGCCTTCTTCCATCTTCCCATTACTAACATCAAGGAAAGAGACGATAGAACGAATTTTCTCGGCATATTTCATCGCTTCTTCGCCACTTCGCAAGTCAGGTCGGGAAACGATTTCCACAAGAGGAATACCAGCTCGATTGTAATCGAGCAAAGTACAATCCCATGAATGAAGTTGCTTACAAGTATCTTCTTCCATATGAAGTCTTTCGATACTAATAGTTTTTTTACCACGACTTGTATCAATTTCTAAGGTTCCATCTGAACCAATAGGTCTTCTTTGCTGAGTAATTTGATACCCCTTTGGTAGATCGCTATAAAAATAATTTTTACGATCAAACCATAATTCATGATCAATAGTCATGTGAAGAGCATGAGAAATGCGAATAGCGTTAATAACAGCTTGTTGATTGACAACAGGCATAGTACCAGGAAACCCGAGATCAAGAGGAACAGTTTGACTATTAGGAATTTCACCATAAGTAACAGGAGCATTAGAAAACATTTTACTTTTCGTTTTCATTTCAACATGGATTTCAAGTCCAATAACTGCTTCAAAATTCATTCTACTCGTCCTCCTGTGCCACTAAGTTTTTAAGATTGATAAGCTCTTCGAGGGCCTGAGCAATGGAAAACATTTTCACTTCCTCGAATTTGCGACACATAATACTAGCTCCAAAAGGAAGATTATTTTCAAAGCCTAAAGGTATTACTATAGAAGGGAGTCCCGCAAAATTAGCTAACGCTAGATGGTTATCAGAAATCAAATATTCATTGGAAAGTTTATCGCTTACCCTTCCATCAAATAATGGAGCGGTAGTCGGAGAAGCTGGTAAATAAATAGCATCATAACTAGTTAATATATCATTCACCGCATCAACGATAACTCGACGACATTTTTGGGCTCTTAAAAATACTTCATCTTGATTTTCCTTAAAAAGAGAATAACTTCCAATCACAAAACGTCTTTTTATCATC
>JBAYZW010000078.1:0-4632 GCA_041672305.1 Bacilli bacterium | reverse complement strand
ACACCATTCGCGTGCTCGGTTATAGTGTTGATGTTTGCTTTGATAACATCAAAATGGGTAATATGTTTAAACGCGCGGAAAAAAAGAAAGCCAAATACGCTATTATCATCGGTGAAAACGAGATGAACAATGGCGAAGTAATTATCAAAGACTT
Organism: Bacilli bacterium; assembly: GCA_041672305.1. Lineage (GTDB taxonomy): Bacteria > Bacillota_I > Bacilli_A > RFN20 > CAG-826 > JAAYDH01. The sequence goes on along the minus strand of JBAYZW010000078.1, from coordinate 4,478 downwards.
AGCTAGTAAAGAACAAATGACAATTAAACAAGAAGAATTAGAAGATAAGGTTGTGGAACTTCTCGAAGGTGAAACCCATGAATGTACTTGTGGGTGTCATGATGAACATCACGACGAGAATTGTCATTGTCATGAGGAGAAGAAATAATGGAAAGAACATGTTGGAATCTCGATCTATCACTCGCTGATGTCGGACGTAGAGTCACCCTTTTAGGGTGGGTCAGTAAAAAAAGAAATCTTGGGTCAATTTTATTTATTGACTTAAGAGATCGCTCTGGTCTTATTCAAATTATGGTTAAAGATGCGGATAAGATTCCTGATATTCGCAATGAATATGTCATTCAAGTAGTAGGAATGGTTGAAAAAAGAGAATCACCTAATGAAAAGATGAAGACAGGAGCGATTGAAATTAATGCTGAATCAATTAAAGTCATCAACACCGCTAAATTAACTCCTCTTATCATTGCGGATGAAACAGATGCTCTCGAAGAGACACGTTTAAAATACCGTTACCTTGATTTGCGTCGTCCAGCCATGCAAAAATATTTTGATATTCGCGATACGATTAAGATTACGGCTCATCGCTTTTTACATGAGCATCGCTTTATTGAAATTGAGACGCCGATGCTATGCGCTTCCTCTCCTGAAGGGGCGAAAGAATATTTAGTTCCTTCCCGTCTTCATCATGGAAGTTTTTATGCTTTGCCTCAATCGCCACAAATGTTCAAACAATTATTGATGGTGGGCGGTTTTGAAAGATATTATCAAATTGCTCGTTGCTTTCGCGATGAAGATTTACGAGCTGATCGTCAACCTGACTTTACGCAAATTGACATTGAGACAAGCTTTCTCGATCAAAATGAATTTTTGACGATGATGGAAGGTCTAATTAAAGATATTTTTCAAAGTACAATTAGTTATGAAGTCAAACTTCCTCTTCGTCAAATGACTTATCGTGAAGCGATGGAGAGATTTGGCAGCGATAAGCCTGATACTCGCTTCGGCATTGAACTTCATGAATTAAAACGGACTGTTTTTTCACAGTCAACTTTTGCTGGTTTTGTCAATTCTCCAAGTATAAAAGGCCTTTGCGTTCCTGGTGTCAGTCGTGAAACCAGCCGAAAAGTTATCGATAATTTAAATTTGGAAGCGAAAAAATATGGTTTGTCAGGTTTGAGCGTACTTAAATGCGAAGCCAAAGACTTAGCTGGATCTTTTGTTAAATTTCTTTCTGATCAAGAAAAACTTCATTTAATTAAAGAATTTGACGCTCATGATGGCGATATCATTATCATCGCGGCTGGACCTTTGAATCGGGTTCAACCTTTATTAGGCGCTATTCGTCTTAATTATGGCCGTCAACTCAATTTGATTAAGCCTAATACCTATGATTTGTTATGGGTTGTCGATTTCCCAATGTTTGAAAGAGATATTGAATCTAATAAAATGGTGGCTAGTCATCACCCTTTTACTCGTCCAAAGGACGAAGATCTTCACTGGCTCGATGAAGATCCGACAAAAGCTTTAAGCTATGCTTATGACATTGTCATTAATGGCTATGAAGCAGGTGGTGGCACTCTTCGTATCTACGATCAGAATATTCAAAAGAAAATTTTTCATATCCTCGGTTTAAGTGATGAAGAAGTCAAAGCTAAATTTGGTTATTTCATCGACGCTCTTCAATATGGCACCCCACCTCATGGTGGTATGGCCTTTGGACTTGATCGTTTAGCAATGATTTTGGGAGGAACGGAAAATATTCGTGATGTGATTGCTTTCCCAAAGAATCTTGCCGCTGTTTGTCCCATGTCTGGAGCTCCAACCCAGGTAAGCGATGAGCAACTCAATGAATTAGGCATTGAAGTTAAAAAAAGTTCATAATCGGTCGTTATAAACTATGTTTATAAAATAAATATAAAAATATACTAAAAAACTACTAATTAGGAGGAAATATAATGAATAAAAAAATTGATGAATTAGCAGTCGCAACAATCCGATCTCTTTGTATTGATGAGATTAACAAAGCCAAGTCAGGACATCCAGGAATGGCCTTAGGAAGCGCTCCAATTCTCTACACACTTTGGACGCGCCACTTGGTGAGTAATCCTCACGAACCTTCATGGTTTAATCGCGATCGCTTTGTTTTAAGTGCGGGGCATGCTTCAGCTTTGCTCTATGCTTTGCTCCACCTTTCTGGCTATGAATTGAGCCTTGATGATTTAAAACAGTTTCGCCAAGTTGGCTCTCTGACTCCTGGTCATCCAGAATTTCATTGGACAAAAGGCGTTGATGCAACAAGCGGACCTTTAGGTCAAGGCATTGCTCAGGCTGTTGGTATGGCCATAGCGCAAGAAAGCGTTAAAGCCAATTATCCCGATGGAGAAAAAATTCATAATCATTATATTTATGCCCTCTGTGGCGATGGTTGTTTAGAAGAGGGCCTTTCGCAAGAGGCTATCTCCTTAGCTGGACATCAAAAGCTCAATAAATTAATTCTCTTCTATGACGCTAATCAAGTAACACTTGATGGCGCCTTAGATTTATCATTTTCTGAGCAAGTGAAGAATCGTTTCATCGCCTCTGAATGGAATGTTTTAGAAGTGAAAGATGGCAACGATATTGAAGCTATTGATCAAGCGATTATTTCCGCTAAGAAATCGCAGGATAAACCAACGATGATTCTTGTTCATACCATTATCGGCTATGGTTCATTAAAAGAAGGAACGCATGCTGTTCATGGTAATCCTTTAGGATTAGAAGATGGACATCACGCCAAAGTTGATGTTTATGGATTTGATCATCCTGATTTCTTTGTTCCTGATGAAGTACGGACTTATTTCGCTGAAACATTTATCGCTCGTGGAGAAAAAGCCTATTTAAAAAATCAGGAAAATATCAAAAAGTATCGTGAAAAACATTCTGAATATGCCACTCGTTTTCAATATTTAATTGATTTAAGTGTGGAAAAATACTTGCCGACTGTGATGCCTGAGTTTGTTTCTGGCTCTCTTACCTCGACAAGAGTCGCTTCGGGAAAAGCTCTCAACTCTTATATGCTATCGCTGCCTAATTTAATCGGAGGATCAGCCGATGTTGCTGGTTCAGTCATGACAAAATTGGATGGTGGAGTGAATTTTACCCCTGCTTCTCGTCACGGGCATAATATCAACTGGGGCATTCGTGAATTCGCCATGGCCTCAGCTCAAAATGGAATGCTCCTTCATGGTGGAGTGAGAACCTATGTGGGCTGTTTCTTAGTCTTTGCTGATTATATGAAAGCTGCTATTCGCATGGCCGCTCTCAGTCATCTACCAGCTATTTATCTTTTCTCACATGATTCCATCGCCGTTGGCGAAGATGGTCCCACCCATCAACCGATTGAACAATTAGCCATGTTGCGTAGCATTCCTAATATGTATGTTATTCGTCCATGTGATGAAAGAGAAACATATGCCGCTTGGTATCAAGCCTTAGCGAGTAAAACTCATCCGACAGCGTTGATTCTCTCTCGTCAAAATCTTCCCTTATTGCCAAATAGTAGTGCGGAAGGATTAAGCAAAGGTGCTTATGTTATCAGTTCTGAGCAAAAAGAAGCGCAACTGATAATCATTGCCACTGGTTCAGAAGTTTCATTAGCTATCGAAGCCCAACAATCACTTTTAAAGGATGGTTATGATGTTCGCGTCGTTTCTATGCCTTCGTGGGAATTGTTTGAATCGCAAAGCAAAGAATATCAGAAAGAAATTCTTTCTCTTCCACTCGAAAAGCGAATTTCTGTGGAAATGCTCTCGACATTTGGTTGGGATAAATATGCCCATTATCATATGGGACTTCATGATTTTGGAGCTAGCGGACCCGCTAGAGATGTCATCAAGAAATTTGATTTTACCGCTGAACACTTAGTTAATTTGTGTAAAGGCATCATGAAATAATTAAGAGTAAATAATTTATTAGGCAGTGTTTCACTGCCTTTTATTTTTCTCTTTCCGCATCGTTATAATTGCACGTTTCATATATTTCATATATAGTTATGGAGAGGTATTTATGGCGGATTATATTTATATCGATGATTATCTAAAGCATGGAAAATTAGCGATTTCATCTCGCGTTTTTCATCACTTAGCTAGCGAGACTTTAAAAAGAATACCCGGAATTAGTGTCAGTCAATCGGTAAAAAGTTGGCTATTTCTTTTAAACGCTCCCATTAAAACTAGCATTCATCATGGTATTGTCCATGTGGCGGTGACTGTTGATGTGGCTAAAGATACAAACATTCAAGAAGTTTCGCGTCTAATCCAAGATGAAATTAATAATATTTTCATTGTTTCAACGGAGCAAATTCCTTTTGATGTTCAAGTTCGCGTCGCCTCTATTATTTAACTTATGAGTCTTTCAAGAAACCAAGAGCACTATATTATTATGACTGTCATCTATGATGAATTGGTCGACTTTTCGAATAAACAATCAACAATTGATCG
>JBAYZW010000077.1:0-4717 GCA_041672305.1 Bacilli bacterium | reverse complement strand
TCTCCCCATGTATTCGTTTCTAAGTCATAATCGCGTTGGTAGATTGAGGTATAAACATTGTCCGCTGATAGATAAGTGCCACTTAAGCGAGATATCAAACCATAATTAGCAACTTGATAATTGATGTTCACAATCTCACTAGATTGAATCAATGAAGCATCAACATTGATTGCTAAAATTGAGCAATCAAATTGAGCATCTTCTTCAAACTCCTCTTCTAAAAGAATGGGAAGATAAGCAATTAATGAATCAGAAGAAGTTAATAAGGAAAAGTCAATCAATTGATCATCGCTTCTCGCGGTAACATAAAGACGACTTGTCTCTTGGTCAAAACTAACGGAGACAAGGTTATCAATAATCGTCGACGATTTTTCACTCAATACTTCCGTCAGATAATTATAAATTGTTTGAGCGTCTTCTTCGCTACTGTCGGAGTCACCTAAAAGCTGAGCAGAAAAGATGAGGACAAGCATCATGGCGAGAACCGCTAAAATAATAAAAAACTCTAAAATTATTCTGGTTGTTTCATGATAGAAAATCGAATTTTTACTTAGTTTCATCGCTTGATATTATTATTATACATAAATAAATTTTTCGCCAAAAAAATCGCCAAAAAACAAAATGAGCGTTTATTTCTCATTAATTGAGATCCCATCAACATTTAATTAATTTTATTTTATTTGCATTAAAACTATCATTATTTACGGAGATAGAGTAAAATTTTTCAGTAAAATACATAGTGTTTACAAAAGTTTTACTTTATTTTTATCAAGTTTATATTGAGATTGACAAAGTATTATCATTCTTGTCTTGATTTATCTATGTTTCCTTCAAGACTTATTTGATTATTAAATCAAAGGAAGACGTTATGAGACTAAAAGAATTGAGAATAGCTAAACATTTAAGCCAAGATGATATTGGAGAAATTGTTCAGCATTCTGGTCAAACAATTTTAAACTGGGAAAATGAAATTCATGATCCAAGTATTAAGGATTTGATCATTTTAGCTGAATTCTTTGGAGTCAGCGTTGATTATTTGATTGGAAGAGATGTCGCTTGTCAAAAGAAAAATGATGTTTGTTGTCTTCTTGAGCGAATACCAAAGGAAGATTTCATACAATTTCTTCAAACATCAGTTTGCAAAATACTTGACGAATGCGACAAAGAAAATGAGCACTGAAGAAATTGTTTTCTAATATAAGGGGGCAACAATCAACCAATTAAAATAAACAACTGACTTTTTTTGTTGTGCTTAATGATTGTGGTGATGGACATTGTGACAGATGGGGCAAATGATTTCCCCCTCTTCATTCATCTCGGTTATATTGCGATAATAGTAAGCGGCTTCAAGTTTTCTTTCATTTAGCCACTGACCATAATTAATGTTCGATGAATGTAACAAATTAAAAGGTTTAAAGTTAGAGATTTTCGTGTAGTAATAAGTTTTTCCAGTTTCTAAACAAGTATCCGTGTAAATCTCTGTGCGACAATCTGGGCAGACATAGGCTTTTTTCTTATCGTCATAGACGAGATCTTTAAAACAAAATGGGCAATCATGTCTCTCTTGATCAGAATAAATCATTCCTCGTAAAAGCAATTGTTGAATACGGCGGAACGAATCAATATTCTCCATAGAGATAAATAATGGTCTTTCTTTTTGACCATCAGTTTGAATAGGACTCACCACCACTAACTCATCATATTGATAGTCTTTTTTAAAAGAACCTTCATCAATATGCATGGATAAATCAAGAGTGGGGTAAATCAAAATGCGATAATCAATATCTTTTTTAAAAGTAATTAAAAGAGCCTTTCCCTCAATGGAATGAAGATTGATTTTCCACTTTTTAAACACAAAATCAGCATTCAAGCGATGGAGATTAATTTTAGTTGTGGGCGTCGCTTCAAAATTGAAATGACCGAGAGAAAAAATGGAGAGCATCTTGACGAATAAGAAATAATTCTTTTGCAATTTGATAAAATCAACTTTCTCTTCTGTGGGATTAGCGACAATCTTATTGGTGATAAAATATTTATAAGTGATAAAAACACGGCGGTAGTCTTTTTGATTAATAAAAATATTGGTCTTCCGCAGTTTATGAGTTTGTTTGCGTTTTTTATTTAAGCGATAAATCGGCTTTTTAAGGCGAGGAGTGATGGTGTTAAGAATGAAGAGACAATCATTATATAAATGTCGCGCTGAATCATAATAGCGATGATAATCGCGAATATAGCCAGTATGGAGTTTCCCTAACGCCATGTAATAATCAATATGATTAACTCTTTCTAAAAGATTAAAATCCATTATTTCACTTGCGTAGAGAAGATTTTCTAGATAGCGAATGTTCTTCTTGCAGTAGCGGATGACTTCATCAACAAAATTGCAAAAAACAACATTCTCATATAAAGCGTAGTCATCTTCATAAATCTGCGTCAGTAATTTACGAGGCTTAATCTTCCCGTTTTTAATATTGCCGACATTATTAAAATGATTAGCGAGATGAAAAAGGGTATCCTGATTGGTCTTGCTCACCAATTCAACTGGTGAAACTTCAGGGATATCTTTAAGAGCGATAATCGGTTTGGAAAAGATACGTTTTAAAGAAGGGAGCGTTTTTTTAATAAGGTCTAAGGTCTCACCAATCGCCCCAAAATCAATATTGGGTTCAATGAAAAAAAGTGTCAAATCATGGGCGATATAATAATCAAATTCAATGTAATTAGTAATCGGATGACTAGCGGTAAAAGCATTGATCGAATTTAACACCGTCTGAAGATGAAGATACTCATCGAGATGTTGTAATTCACTTTTTGAGGTCATGATTAATCCTCATTCAAAGTGGAGATAAATTCAGCACACCGATCGAGTTTTAAGCTCTCAAAATCTTTAATGAGTTCTTCGCGATTATCGATTGTTTTGACTTCAAGTTTACTGACGACTTTGCTGAGTAAAATGGTTTCAATCGCTTCATTTAAAACATCTTTATCTGGGAAACAAGCTTGATAGATATCGACGAATTCTTCGATTTGATTAAGGATACGATTGCCAAAGGAAATATTGAAGGGGCGAAGGAGTTTTTCAACCTTTTGAATGAGCGAAGATTTCTCCGCATCAAAGGTTCCTTTACTAATCGCTTCTTTCAACAATTTATCAAGCATTTCATAACTATAGAATTGTCTCTTAATGGGAGTGCTGGAGTCGATGACTTTCGGGGCGCGCTTATTGAAATTCATCGTGTGTGCACGATCATAAACTTTATCGGAAATAACAAATGTTGATTCGTCACGATTGGCCGTTCCGATGAACCAAAGATTAGATGGAATATGTAAACTATAGCCATCTTTTAGTAGAGAATATGGCACTTTTGCGCCGTTTTCGGTTTTTTCTAAGTGAATATTAAGTAATTTAATTTCGCGTTTCTCTTCTTCGTTTTCCATCAGGGAAAGGAAATCTGAGAAATAGTATTCAATACGCGATAAGTTCATTTCATCAAGAACGATAAAGGTTGGGATATTGGGATTCATTGCTGCCTTATATAAGGCGATAGTAAACTTCTTCGGTGTATAGAGATTAGAGAACTCATTATAGTATCCCAGAAGTTCGTTTTTATCTTTCCAAGACGATTCCACTTCAACGATAAAACAATTACCATAGATGGCTTCCATAAAGATCTTCGGTAAGCTGGTTTTGCCAGTTCCAGACATCCCCTGAAGAATGGAGAGACGACAAGCTCCTAAGCCAGAGATAAAAGCAGCGATATCCTCTTGACTATAAGAGAGATGAAGGCGACTATTTTTGGCATAGTCAACGACAAAACTCACTAATTTATGAAGGGAGATATTACTGGCTTTTTCTTTCTCGCGAAGTTCGAGTTCATTCTTAAAGTAATCGCCTTTAGCGTCGAGATCTGAGAAGGCAGGACAAGGATCAAAATTGGCTTCTTCAATCGGAGAGTCTTCACTACGATCACTATCATCATGAGAATTGTTATTCCTCTTTGTTCCGTTAGTGGCTTCTGTTGTCTTCGCAACTGGAGCGTTTGTTCCACTTAACAAACTATCAAAACCTGTGAGAGCAAAAGGCTCTTTGTCAAAAGCTTTACGGACAAACATTGTCACGATAACAATGACGTCAGCGAGTAGAGCGTAAATCATTTGAGAAGTTAATTCATATTTCGTCGTATCACTATAAGTAATGCCATAATAATCGAGAATGGAGATGAGATTCTCCATATTGAGAGCCATGACAAACTTGAAATAGATACCCATTACTCCTAAGACGAGAACCATCGCAATATTGAGATAGGCCACAATCTTCGCTACGCGATTAAAATAACGATATTTAGTAAAATAGGAGCAGAGAGCCCATAAAAGCAAAAGGGCAGATACCAGTAACATAGCGACAAGATAAAAAGCCAATAATTGATATCCAACACTTAAGGAGGCATATTGAGTAATTAATTGATAACCCGTAAAAGCTTTTTCGGTTGTGGAGGCGGTTCCATAGGTAATCGTCACTTGAACAACTTTGAGAAAGAGCGAACTAGCGGTAATCGCGGTGATGACTAAAAGATAGATGAGTGTCTCAACCTTAAAGAATTTGAGTTTCTTTTCTTTTTGAGTGATACCCGCAATGCCATCGAGATGACCTTTGATGATAGAAAAAATAAAATAGAGAACTCCCATTACAATCAAAACAATATAAGAGAAAGTAAAC
>JBAYZW010000076.1:0-4795 GCA_041672305.1 Bacilli bacterium | reverse complement strand
TAAATCATAATTTTCAACACGTAATGTATTAATTAATCCATTCTTTTCTTTTATTTTTTTAGCATCAGGCACATAAAAATCAAGATCGGTTGTTCTAATTAATGGTTCAAAATTTTCAAATATATTCTTATAGAATAAAAGACACCAAGATCCAATCAAGATGACATCATTCAAGATTCCTTCTGTATTCATTATCTCCAATATTTTTTTAAGTTGCTGCTCGTTTTCAATCATAAGCTTTATAGGCCTTTCTTAATTTCTCTAGTTCTTTTTTAGCGATAGAAAGATTACTATTTATTCTTTTATATTCTTTGCTTGCCGCTATTTCATTAAGAGCATGATTAGATTTAATATTTCCCAAATATTCAGAAATAACTTTTTTGCCTTCTTTCCTTTTTCGATAAGCAAAAGAAGAATTTCCAATTTTTCTAATAAATATTGATCCTCTTGGCAATTTAAACAACATTTCTTGATAGGATTTGATGTTCCTTTCAAGTCTTTGTATTTCTTCTAATAAAACATTTTGAATTACTGACATATCGTTACCCACTAATACAATATCATATTGCACAACTTTTTCAATATTTTTTATTTTAGTTGTCCAAAATAATTGTTATAAAAAGACTAGTAGTAAACTAGCCTTAATATTTTGCTAATGGTAAATTACTTTTTCATCATCGCTTGAATGGCTTCAACTTCGACAGATTGATCTAAACGTGGGAAGAGTTGCTCGCCCTTTTGCACTTTGACATTTCCGATGATGCCAAATTGATAGATATTCTCATATTTGCGCAAGTCTTCACTGATGCCTAATTGATCAAATATCTTATCACTCGCGGTCACTAAGACCGGCTTTAATAACATCCCGGCGATAAAGATGGCGTTAGCGAGGTGATTCATCACACTAGCTAAGTCTTTTTGTTTAGCGGGGTCTTTGGCTAAAGCCCAAGGAGTGGTTTGATCGATGTATTTATTAGCGCTACTGACGATTTCATTAGCGGCGATAATCGCTTCAGTAATCTTTAAATCATCAAGGAGAGCTTCGTATTGTTCAATCGAATGTTTAGCAACTTCTTCTAAGCCTTGATCAAAAAGTGTCACTTGACCTTGATAAGCGGGGATCATTCCCTCAAAGTATTTGTCGATCATCGAGACCGTTCGATTGAGAAGATTACCTAACGAGTTAGCTAAGTCGACATTGATGCGTTCAACGAATTGTTCAGGAGTAAAAGCCCCATCTTGACCAAAGGTCACTTCACGGGCTAAGTAATAACGAACGGCGTCCACCCCATAACGCTCAATGAGAGGAAAGGGGTCGACGACATTGCCTTTTGATTTGCTCATTTTGCCATCTTTCATCATCAATAAGCCATGAACGAATTCGCGATCAGGGAGTCTTAAGTTTAAAGACATGAGAAACATCGGCCAATAGATGGCGTGGAATCTCGTGATATCCGCTCCTAAAATATGGATGGTTTCGCATTCGGAATCCTGCCAAAACTTATTAAATAATTCGGGGTGATCACTATCGTATCCCAAGGCCGAAATATAATTTGTTAAGGCATCAAGCCAAACATAAATAACATGTTTGGGATTCTCTCTAATTGGGATGCCCCACGAAAAAGAAGTTCGAGAGATACAGAGATCTTCAAGACCAGGTTTAATAAAAGTGTTAATCATCTCATTCTTGCGCGATTCAGGGAGCAAGAACTTTGGATTATCATCATAGAATTTTAATAGTTTATCGATATAGTTGGAGGTTCGAAAGAAATAGGCTTCTTCTTCCGCGGTTTGCACTTCGCGACCACAATCGGGACAAAGATGATGCTCTCCGACTTGAGTATCCGTCCAGAAGGCTTCGCAATCCTTGCAGTACCAGCCTTTATATTTGCCAAGATAAATATCACCCTTTTCTAGCATCGCTGAAAAGATATCTTGCACAACTTTAATATGTCGTTCTTGGGTAGTACGAATAAAATCATTATTGGAAATATGTAACGCTTCCCAGAGCTTATAAAAACCTTCGACAATGCCATCGACAAACTCCTGTGGAGATTTACCCGCTAAAGCGGCGTTCTTTTCAATCTTCTGTCCGTGTTCATCAGCACCCGTTAAAAAATAACATTCAAATCCCCGCAATCGTTTATAACGAGCAAAAATGTCCGTTAAAGTCGTGCAATAAGCATGCCCGATGTGGAGCTTAGCGCTTGGGTAGTAGATGGGAGTGGTAATGTAGAATCTTTTCTTCGTCATGGCAAATGGGCCTCCTATAAAATAAAACCGGCATCAACCGGCTTATTTTTAACTTATTTTTTCTCGTCTTTATTCAAGTTATATTTACGGTTGAAGCGATCAACACGACCATCAGCTTGGACATATCTTTGTTTGCCAGTATAGAAGGGATGACAATTAGAGCAAGTATCAACTTTAATATCTTTTAAGGTTGAACCGACTTCAAAAGTGGTTCCACAGCTAATGCAGGTCACTGTCGCACGATGGTATTCAGGGTGAATTCCTTTTTTCATATTCTTTTTTCTCCTTCTGCCTTGAACAATATGCTGTTCAAAGAAAGTTTGCTTTTAGATACTATCATATCTAGCTATAGAATATCAAATAATTTTGTGTTTGTCTCTTTTTAACAATTCATTAATGAAAAAGAAGAGGCTTTTATTCCTCTTCTCTTTTCGTTCATATTCAGTATTTTTTATTTTTTGATAATTGAGAAAATCGCTCCTGGAATAGCAACACCAGATACTAATAAACTAGCAATACTTAAGGTATGGACAAGGGTTAAACTATCCGCGGTGGCGTATTGAGCGAGCAAGGAAATAGCAATAGCTAAAGATAAGGTCGCGACAGTTAAGAGCAAGGAATAAGCGATGACGCGGAATCTCTTGATAACAATCACGTGGGTGATGAAACCAAAAGTATCAAGGATGATAAAAGCTAAAACAAGATTAAGAGTGCCAAGCAAGACATTAAGACCACCACTATTCTCGAGATTGATAATCCCAAAATGCACCGAGGTGACAAATAATCCTAATAAGGGAACATAGACTCCAGGAAAGCGATGATAAGGATTAAATTTCGACCAAATCGAAAAGCCAATACCAAATAAAACAAGGAAGCAATAAACGATATCAATAATAGCGACTGAACCGCTGTCAATCGCTGAAACAATAAGACTAACAAGAGCCACAATGAAAGCAATTGAAAGATAAATGATGGGAGTGAAAAAAGATTTTGAAGAGCGCATATAATTCTCCTTTAAGATACTTTTAGTATATATGAGAGATATTTATTTCGCTTATTTATTTTGATTTTTAATGAAGTCAGTTGTGATTTGATAGTAGCGATTGTAATCAGCGACAGCGCATAAGCCATGTAAAACCCCAGCAAAAACTTCAGTTTTGACATAAACGCCGGGTTTTACGGCGGCGGCGTTTCTGGCCAGACAAGCGAAAGGCACCATCTGATCTTGATCCCCTTGAATGAACAAGCACGGAATCTGACAATTAGCTAAAGCTTTAATGGGTGACTCTTTTTTGATATCGAGATGATAGAACATTTTTAAATCCACATAAGCACTTGAAATCAGAAGATGAGAAAACCATGGTCTAAATAAAGCGTAGCTAGAATCAAGAAATGTTTCATAAATAGATGAATAGCCAGCATCAGCGATTAAACACTTCACCTGTTGAGGTAAAAAATATTTATTAACCATTGAAACAGTAGCCGCTCCCATCGACATTCCATATAAGACAATCTGAGCTTGGTGATCGAGCTTGATGACATAATTAATCCAATCCAATAGATCACGACTTTCTCTTATGCCCATCGTGCATAGTTTAATACGACTATCCCATTGGGCCCTTTGCTCAATACAGATAATGTTATAGTTAAGTTTTTGATAGATATCTTTTAAGAGTTTCGTCTCTTCATCCGGAGAGCCACACCATCCATGCACATAAATGATGTATTGATGGCTGGGCTGAGGATTCATCGCTACATGAGCGTTGATGACTTGATGATCAAAAGAAGGAATGGAAATGATATGGAAAATATTTTCATCATTGAACCACTCTAAATCCACTTGCTGATAAAAAGGATTATTCGGAAGAGCGGCGTTCTTTTTAAAGATTTTATGGATTGAATTCTTAGAAAGATAAATGTGAATAAAGATTCCACCTAATACGAAATAAAAAGTCAAAAGTAAAAGAAGAACACTACCAACAACAATTAAGAATATGAAATACCATTCCATCTTTTATTCCTCTCTATGAGAGATACTATAGCACAATTGAGACTAAACAAAAAAGGATGCTCATAATGAGCACCCTTATCATTTAGTGTAATCGCTTATTTATCGTGAACGAATAAGGCCATGACCGCTTTAGCGGTATGAATACGATTTTCCGCTTCTTGATAAACTACTGATTGCGGACCATCGATGACGGAGTCTTCCACTTCGTGACCACGATCGGCGGGGAGAGCGTGCATGTATTTGCATTGTGGACCCGCGAGTTTCATCATCTCTTCGGTGCATTTCCAACCAGTTAAGGTCTTGATGTAATCATCGACAACTTCGGTCGATTGATTCTTAACCCAGGAACCCCAGTTCTTGGGGAAGACGACATCCGCGTCTTTAAAGGCTTCTTCCATATTATGGGTAATGCGGAATGTACCACCATTCTCTAAAGCGTTTTGTTTGGCTTTTTCAATCGCCCAATCAGGTAAATCATAACCTTCAGGATACGCTAATGTGACATCCATCGCATAGCGAGGGAAGAGTAAA
>JBAYZW010000075.1:0-4861 GCA_041672305.1 Bacilli bacterium | reverse complement strand
CCTTATCTCAGGAACGAAAGTCATCGATAAAAAAACTTTTACTCCACTCGTGGAGGAGGAAGAAACAGAAAAGAACGATTAGATGAGTATAAATCCTCCATATTTGTTTTTTTTCTTTATACGCGCGTACATAATGCGCGATTTATAGTTGTAATTTTCTTCTAACAAAAATATACTTAATATGAACCTTCTTATTGAAGGAAAAATATAGGAGATCATTATGAAATCTAAAAAGCTTTTGATTACCTCGCTTCTCTTGGCTGGCATGACTTTACCATTGGTCGGCTGTAATGATAGCACTGTAATCACACTTTGGGTCGGCAACGAATCTGCCGAATTTTATCAAGAAGTTTGCGACGATTATGTTGAAAGTCATCCAGACTTCAAGTATACGGTGAAAGTAACTGGAACTGATACTGGATCTGTGGGAGGAATGATGACTACTGATAATACAGCCTGTGGCGATATTATTACGGTGGCACATGATAACATTGGTAAATTAGTGGAAAAAGGTCTTGCTTATCCTTTTGCTGATGAATCATTAATCAATCAGGTTGCAAACGACAACCCTGCTTCTTTCCTTAATGTTGTTTATTCGACATATAATGGCACGACAAGTTTATATGGGGTTCCATATATCTCTCAAGCTCTCTTCCTTTATTACAATAAAAATTATGTTACTCCTGAGCAAGCGACTTCTTTTGAAGGCTTGATGTCCGCTGCGGCATCCAAGAGTTCATTGACTAAAGCCTTTACCATCACCGATACTGATGGCTTTAATTATTCGTTTAACCTATTGGCCGTTAATGCTGATACTAATACATCAACTTTAAGACTTTATAAGAATCTTGAAAAAACTAATTGTTACGCTCAAGGCGATGATGAAGTCGCTAGTTTAAAGTGGGCTCAACGTGTCTTTAATGATCCTAATGGTGGATTACTTCCCACTGATAGCGGTTGGACTGTTGATGTTCAAACGGGTAATGCTCTTAGTGTTATCGGTGGTGCTTGGCATTATGATGCCTTTACTGCTGCCGTTGGGGCGAGCAATACGGGAATTACTCTCATTCCAACCTATACTCTTAATGCCTCTGATGTTGAAGGAACTAGCATTTCCGAAGGAACAGTCATGCAGGGTGGAACATTCGCCGATTGCAAATGTTTCATGATGAACTTTGCTGCTAGCAGTAAAAAATATGCTTCTATGCAAGAGCTAATCTCGTATCTTTCTAGTAAAGATGTCCAATTACAATCCTTCATTAATTGCGCTAATGTTCCGGCTTATCTCGGTGCGGCTGATGATATCGCTGATATTAAAGATCAAGTTGAAAGCACTGTCTATGATTTAGCGGTTGCCCAAACTTCGATGGCGGCTTATGGTATTCCTCAACCATTTGTGACAGGTACTCTTAATACTTATTACTATTCTAAAAACGCTCCTGATTATTATAAAAATGCCATTATCAATGATGAAGATGCTTATAGCACAACTTCTAGTATCCGTGGTGTCTTATACACGATGGAATATATTTGGCAAAAAGGTAAAGCTCCTGAAACTATTCCTACCGAATTACCTGAAGACGTGGTGTGATCCTCTCTTCTTTATTCAACAATTAATATAATCGTATTAAAGAAAGGAGATAATGCATGACTGATGTCAAGAATCCTGCTCCTCAAGATGGAGCAGAAAAAGGTAACGTTTTCTTGCGCGTTTTGAAAGCGATAGGACGTTTCTTTAAGAACATCGGCAAAAGCATTGGCTCATTCTTTGCCAGGCTCGGTCTTAAAATAGGACGAGCCTTTAAGAAATTCGGTCAAACTTTTATCGATGGCAGTGTCGGAACAAAAATGTCGTACTTTATCTGCGGGGCTGGAAATTTCTATCATAAACAAATTGTTAAAGGAATTCTCTTTCTTGTTTTGCAAGTTGCGTTTGTCTTATTCATGGTCTTATGTCCAGAAATTAATAATACCCCTTATGGTTGGAAAGCTTTACAAAATCTAGCTCTAAAAGGTAGTCCAACGACTTATTTTGATCCCCTGACTTTAGAAAAAGTTTATAAAGACGATTCCAAACTATTTTTGCTTTTTGGTCTTGTGACCATTACTGCTATTATCCTTTATATCTTTATTTGGATTGCTAACATCAAAAGTTCTTATAAGAGTGATCAAGATGTTAAAGCTGGGCGTAAACCTTCAACTTTTAAAGAAGATTGCGCTAATCTTCTCGATGGTCGTTTTCATATTTTGATGTTGACTCCAACTTGTGTGGCGACTTTAATTTTTACTGTTATTCCAACTGTCTTTATGATTTGTATGGCTTTTACAACTTATAACGATTTTGATATGAATGCCGCCTCTGATTTATATTATAAAAATCTATTTCACTGGAACGGAATTATCAATTTCACCGATATCTTTGAAGGAAATACAACTTTAGGTAGTGAAATTGGAGCTCGTTTCTTGCCTGTTCTTGGTTGGACGATGATATGGGCCATTTTTGCGACATTTACTTGTTATTTTGGTGGTATTTTATTAGCCATTCTTATCAATAAGAAAGGCATTCGCTTTAAGAAAGTGTTTCGTACTATCTTTATTTTAACTATTGCCATCCCTCAGTTCGTTTCCTTGCTTGCCATGAGAAACCTATTGAGTGGTCAAGGCCCAGTCAATCAGATCTTACAAAATTTAGGCTGGATCGATACTGCGATTGGCTTTTTAGGTAATAATACGACCGGCGATAATCCCTATGTTGCTAAAGTCATGGTTATTGTCATTAATATGTGGCTTGGCATACCTTATACAATGTTGATGACTTCAGGAATATTGATGAATATTCCAACGGATTTATACGAAGCCGCTCGTGTTGATGGAGCAGGTAAGATGAAAATGCTCTTTAAGATTACTTTCCCTTACATCATCTTTGTTACAACCCCTTATCTCATTTCTTCCTTTGTGGGAAACATCAATTCCTTCAATACCATCTTCTTGTTGACAGGTGGTGGACCGAGCGTCACGGGTGGTACTTATGTCGCTGGTGAAACCGATTTACTGGTCACTTGGCTTTATAAATTAACTATTGATAATGGCGAGTATAATACGGGTGCTGTTATTGGTATTTTCACCTTCCTTATCACCGCGACTATCACTCTAATTACTTATCGAAGGAGTAAAGCTTATAAAGAGGAGGATACTTTCCAATGACAAATTCTAACAAGAAGTTTCATGGTTTTCATTTAACCCAACGAACTAATAATATCCTCTCTCGCACTTTTTCTTATCTCGGTCTTGTTCTTTTATCTTTAATTTGGATTATTCCTATTTTATGGATTGTTCTTTCGGCTTTTAGAACCGAAGTTAATAGTGATGGAGATTTGATTGGCATTGTTGTCAGCAATTATTTCCCCACCCAATTAGGTTTTGATAATTTTATCAATCTTTTTACTAATTCCTTTTATGGGGTTAAATATGCTTTCCCAATGTGGATGCTTAATACTCTCATCATCGCTGTCGTTGATTGTATCGTTTCAACTTTCTTAGTTCTTTCGGTGGCATATTGTATGTCTAAGCTTCGCTTTAAATTAAGAAAAGCCTTTATGAACATCACGATGATTCTTGGTTTATTCCCTGGATTCATGTCGATGATTGCGGTTTATTTCTTATTGAAATCAATTGGGCTAGCTGGTAACACTGCTGAAACAGCTTATTTAAATATCATTGGTTTAATTCTTGCTTATTCCGCTGGCGCTGGCATGGGATTCCAAATTGCCAAGGGCTTCTTTGATGTTCTTCCAACTTCCCTTGTCGAATCAGCTAAACTTGACGGGTGTTCTAACTTTAAGATTTTCTTAAAGATTATTCTTCCAATGTCTAAGCCAATTATTATTTATACCGCTTTAATGAGTTTTACTGGACCATGGATGGATTTCATCTTTGCGAAAGTTATCATTGGCGATGGCGCTCCAGAATGTTGGACCGTCTCTGTTGGCTTATATTCACTTTTGTTCGGAGCTCAGTCTGATGCGAACTTCTTTACTCAATTCGCGGCTGGATGTGTGTGTATTGGGATTCCGATTGTCGCCTTATTCATGTTCTTACAGAAATATTATGTTGAAGGCGTGACCGCTGGCGCGGTGAAAGGTTAATGAGGAGGTAATAATTATGCATTCAAGTATTACTCCTTGGAAGAATTGTCGAATTGCTATTTTTGGCACCATCCTTTCGATTGGCTTATTTATCGCTAGTATTGTTACTCCTTTCTATTCCTATACTTACTTTTATCAAGGCACAACAATGACTTTTTTAGATATTGTTAATGTTAATCACACGATTCTTATCCCCTTTATTTCTGTTATTATCGCTCTTGTTTTATTAGTTACTAGTCTCGTTTTAATGATGATTTTTCCCACTAATAAAGCGATGCAAACTTTTAGTTCTAGTTTAACCTTTATATCCGCTATTATTTCTTTAGCTGTTTTCATTATTTCTGTTTCTCGTTTGTGGATTACTCCTTATGAATTTTCTTACGCATCAGCACAGGAATTATTGATCGGATATATAATTTATATTGTCTTTTTAGCCTATAACGGCATCTTGTCGTGTTACACAATGGCTATCAATGGTAAATAGGAGGATATGATGATGAAAAAACAACCATTTATTATTTTTGCTCTTTCTTTAGTTAGCCTTCTAGCGGCCTGTAGTTATGGGGGAACTTCAGTGGTTTCTCATAGTGAATTTACGACATTTTACAATGAAGAAAATTTGGATAATCAGCAACATTATGCTTTCGCTTTAGGAGATGGTATTACAATTAATGCTTTGTCACTTGATGAAGAGGATAACAAAATTTCCCAATCAT
>JBAYZW010000074.1:0-4869 GCA_041672305.1 Bacilli bacterium | reverse complement strand
GTCGGGATGCGTTTAGTGGGCATTGAAGGAGAAGTCATTCATGAGCGCAGCCTCTTTTTGAAGCGGCTTGGCGAAGTGATGAACGATCCGACTGTTGCCGTCATATTAATGACGACTAAGCTCATTGAATTAGCTCCAAACGTCATATCTGAATTGAAATTGCGCAGTGACAAAACTTTACTCGTCGAGATTCCGGATCGCCACGGAAATAGCAAAATTGGTGAATCAATCGATGCCTACGTTAGCAAGGCAATCGGTGTTAGATTGGAGGGCAAAAAATAATGGAATATCAAAACAATGATGAACTATATCAATATTTCAAACGGACAATTGATGCAGAAGTGAATCAAAAAGTCGTCGCTTTAGAGAAAGAAATTGCCATTTTAAAAGATCAAGCTCAGGCTTCGATGGAAAAGGAATTGGAGGAAAATCAAAAAAATCTTCTTCATCTTTATCAAAGCGATCTAGAGAAAGAACATCAATTGAAATTAGCGGCTTATCAACGAAAAATTGATTTAGCGGTTATTGAAAAACGACAAAAACTTTTAGATGATATTTTTACGAAATTACAAGAAGAGATCATCGCTTTTGTGGCTAGTCCTGATTATCTCCCCTGGCTCACGAAAAAGTTAGAAAAATATGATCTCAGCAAGTATCGCAAAATAATCATTGCCCCCAATGATAAAATTATTATCAATCTTTTGAAGAAAACCGATCTTGAAAGAGTCGAACAAAGTGATCTCATCGGAGGTTTTGTCATCTTCGCTGACGACGGAAAGACTCTTCTTGATGAATCATTGAAGAATCGTTTGTTAGAAGCCCATGATTATTTCTATGACCACGCTCAATGGTTTGCGGAAGGGGACAACAAATGATGAAAAATGTAATTTACGCTATTAATGGTCCAGTTATTAAAGTTCGTAATACTGTCGACTTTTCAATGTTAGAAAAAGTTTTCGTCGGTCCCAATAAATTGATGGGTGAAGTTATTTCGGTTTCAGATTTAGAAACTATCATTCAAGTTTACGAGAGCACAAGTGGCTTGAAACGTGGTGACGAAGTTATTTCGACTGGTCAACTCGTCTCGGTTAAACTCGGGCCAGGGATGATTAAAAATATTTTTGATGGTATTGAACGACCATTGGAAGATATCGCTAAGCAAAGTGGTATTTTCATCGCTCCTGGCAGTGACGTTAACGCTCTTGATGAGAAGCGTCTTTGGAATGTCACTATGCTCGCTAAAGTGGGTGATCAAGTGGAAGCTGGACATATTCTCGCTACTTTACCTGAAACCGGGACTGTTATTCATAAAATTATGGTTCCACCCGAAGTTAATGGGGTGGTAACAAAAGTTAATCCTGATGGTCAATATGCCTTAAATGACGAAATCGTTGAAATTACCAAAGTTGATGGTCAAATCATCAAAATCACTCTGGTCCAAGAATGGCCAATTAAAAAGCCTCGTCCTATTAAAGAACAACTACCTTTGGATATTCCTTTAATTACAGGGCAAAGAATCGTCGACACGATGTTTCCTTTAGCGAAAGGTGGTGCCGCCGCTGTTCCTGGTGGCTTTGGTTCCGGTAAAACGATGATGCAGCATCAACTCGCCAAATGGTGTGATGCTGACATTATTATCTATGTCGGATGTGGCGAACGTGGCAATGAAATGACCCAAGTTTTGGAAGAATTCCAAGCTTTAATTGATCCTCGTCTCAATAAGCCTTTGATGGAAAGAACAGTTTTAATTGCTAATACCTCAAATATGCCAGTAGCTGCTCGTGAAGCCAGCATTTATACTGGTGTCACCATCGCTGAATACTATCGTGACATGGGTTATCATGTCGCCTTGATGGCCGACTCCACTTCCCGTTGGGCGGAAGCTCTTCGTGAGATTTCTGGCCGTTTGGAAGAGATGCCGGCCGAAGAAGGCTTCCCCGCTTATCTTCCTTCTCGTATCGCTCAATTTTATGAACGAGCTGGAATGGTGAAGAATTTAAATGGCACGGAAGGTTCCGTCACGATTATCGGGGCCGTTTCTCCTCAAGGTGCTGATTTTAGTGAGCCAGTCACGCAAAATACCAAGCGATTTGTCCGTTGTTTCTGGGCTCTCGATAAAAATTTAGCTTACCAACGTCATTATCCAGCAGTGAACTGGAATATCAGTTACAGTGAATATTTACCTGATTTGACCTCATGGTATAACCATAAAGTTAGTCCTCTCTTTTTAAAGGACCGCTCTCGCATTCACACTCTTTTAGCCGAAGAAGAAAAATTGATGGAAATCGTTCGTTTAATCGGTGGCGATGTCTTACCGGACAATCAAAAGCTCACCATTGAAATTGGACGAGTAATTCGCACTGGCTTCTTGCAGCAAAATGCTTTCCACGCTGAAGACACTTATGTTCCTTTAAAGAAGCAATTATTGATGATGGAAATAATCTTGCATCTTTATGATGCAGCTAATCAATTCATCGCGGATGATCATCCGTTAAGTAAATTACTTAAAACTGGCATCTTTGATGAAGTCATCAAGATGAAATATGATATTAAAAATAATGAACTTCATCATTTTGATGATTTGAAAAACAAAATCACTAAAGTGGTTGAAGAGTCGAAATAAGGAGGCAAAAAATGGCATTACAATATATTGGTTTAACGGCGATTAATGGTCCATTAGTCTTCTTAGCTGGCGTCAGTGGTGTCGGCTATGACGAAGTGGTGGAACTACGCCTTGACAATGGCGAAGTTCGTCATGGAAGAGTTATTGAAATTAGCGGTGACAAAGTCGCGATTCAAGTTTTTGAAGGGACACAAGGCATGTCTCTTGAAGAAGCGACAGTTCGCTTTCTTGGTCATCCATTAGAATTGCCACTTTCTAATGAAATTTTAGGTCGTATTTTTAATGGAGCTGGTGAACCAATCGATGGTCTTGGACCGATTTTTGCGAGCGTTCGACGTGATGTTAATGGCGAACCGCTCAATCCAGTTTCCCGTGTTTATCCTCGTAACTATATTCAGACTGGCATTTCTTCTATTGATGGTTTAGCCACTTTGATTCGTGGACAGAAACTCCCTATTTTTACTGGTACTGGACTCGCTCATAATCAATTAGCGGTTCAAATTGTTAAGCAAGCCAAAATCGCTGATCAACAAAATGAAAAGTTTTGTATCGTATTCGCTGCGATGGGTGTTAAACACGATGTTGCTCAATATTTCCAACAAGCTTTTGAAGACGCTCATGTCTTAGATCGTGTCGTCATGTTTAGAAACTTGGCTAACGATCCGATTATTGAACGTTTATTAACTCCCCGCTGCGCTTTAACCGCTGCGGAATATCTCGCTTTTGAAAAAGATTATAATGTCTTGGTTATTTTGACCGATATGACGGCCTATTGCGAAGCTCTCCGTGAATTTTCTAGTTCTAAGGGTGAAATTCCAGGTCGTAAAGGTTTCCCTGGCTATCTTTATAGTGAATTAGCAAGTTTATATGAAAGAGCTGGCATGGCTCATGGCAAGAAAGGTTCGGTGACGCAGATTCCTATTCTGACAATGCCGAATGATGATATCACTCACCCTGTTCCTGATTTAACAGGTTATATTACCGAAGGACAGATTGTTTTGGATCGTGAATTATCACAGAAGAGTATCTATCCTCCAGTAGCTATTTTACCTTCTCTTTCTCGTTTGATGAAAGATGGTATTGGCGCGAAATATACACGTGAAGATCATCAGGCGATGGCGGATCAACTTTTTGCTAGCTATGCTAAGGTGCAAGAAATTCGTTCGTTAGCCGCTGTTATCGGTGAAGATGAACTCAATGATACGGATCAACGCTATCTCTTGTTTGGTCGTTTATTTGAACAGCACTTTTTGAATCAAGGCGAAGAGAATCGCGACATTAATACAACTCTTGATTTAGGATGGAATTTGATTAGTGTTTTACCTGTTGGTGAATTATCGCGACTCGATGATAAATACATTAAAGGTTTCTATCATCCTGAGCAAGCAAATGAAATGTTTAATTTACATATCAAAAATCCTGTTAGCAAAGTTATGGGGAAGGATGAAAAATAATTGATCGTGGAAACGAATGTTATCCCTACCAAAGGTAATTTAATTGCTCTTAAAAAATCGCAAAGTTTAGCGATTGTTGGGCAATCATTGATGGAGCGGAAAAAGAATATTCTCGTCCGTGAGATGCTTTTGCTCTTGCCAAAAGTGGTGGAGATTCGTGATCAGATTAGTTCGACCTATGCGAAAGCCTATCTCGCTTTACAAGAAGCTAATATTACTCTTGGTATTATTGAAGATATCGCTCGTTCCATTCCCATCGATGAAAATCTCCATATTTCCTATCGTAATGTGATGGGTATTGATTTGCCTATTGTCACTCATGACCCCCTTCCATTTCGCTTAACATATGGTCTAGAATCGACTAATTCTAAATTTGATATAGCTTATCAAATGTTTCAAAAAGCCCGTGATTTGACGGTTAAATTAGCCGAAATTGATAATGCTGTCTATTCTTTAGCCAACGCTATTCGTCGCAGTCAGAAGCGCGCTAATGCTTTAAAAAATGTCGTTTTGCCAAGCCTTAATAAAAATATTAAATATATTAGTGATGTCCTCGAGGAACGAGATCGTGAAGAATTTGTCCGTATGAAGGTCATTAAGGCGGAAAAGCTTAATGAAGAACAACGATAAAATTCCAACAAAAAAAATCTCTCCTTGGAAGATTGTTTGGCGTTCTATCTATGGGACAATCATTGCTTTTTTTGTCTTTATTATTCTTCTTGTCGCTCTTGTTCCTCATGGTTTAATTCAAGTCTTTGGGGTGGGCTTTTATCGAGTGGGAAGCGATTCAAT
>JBAYZW010000073.1:0-4894 GCA_041672305.1 Bacilli bacterium | reverse complement strand
CAGATATCTTTGTTAAAATACCAATTAACCATATTGATTCTCTCAACGTTTCTGTGGCTTCTGGCATTCTCATGCACCATTTTAAATAACAAATATAACGTTTTATGTGCGTATGCGCGCGTAACGAGTAATATAATATAGAGAAATAGTAAAAAATCATTTTTTCTTTCCTTTGACTATCCAAATGATTACTTCTTTCACAAAAAGAAAATAATTATCACAAGAAAATTGATTATATTTGCAAATTTTTTTTATTTGTGATATTATTTAACGCGTGCCTATAAAGGAACATGCAAAAAATAGGTTAAAAGGAGAGCAAAAATGAACAAGAATACGAAAACTGCTGGAATAGTCATTACTTCTTTAACACTTTTCTGCGCTCTCTTTATGTCTTTCTCAATGGGTAAAAATGTTTTTGCCCTTCCAGAAGAGACAAATGAAAATGGTTATGTTTTAAATCTTGGTAGCGAAAAGAATAAAGCTAACATGACTAGATCAATGAAAATGAAAGCCAATGACCCCACTGGCTATAATGGAACTTTTAGCGCTGTTACGAGTGATGGCAACACGATTGCCTTTGCCTATAACAATATGTCCTTTTCTTCTGGATGGGGAACTTTTGATGGCGAGTCTTCGCTTTATAACACTACTAGTATTTGTGGTATGACTTCTCTTTATCTTGAATTTACAAATTCGACTGACACTTTAAAATTGGCTTATGGTTGGATCGATTCAGAGACTGGAACAATTGATTATCAAGTCGACGATGTGATTCTCTCACAATCTTCTTCAACCTTTAATTTCTATGGTGACGAACCTGACGCTTTTAAAATCTATAATGAAAAAAAGAATAAAGACATTAAAATTAATAACATTGTTGTCAATTATTCTTGCTCTCGTTCAGTCAATCCCTATGGCAGTGCGGATTTGAACAATTTCACATATATTTATTCTTCTGTTAATGAGGATTATACGATTCAGAGTTATAAGGGAAATAGCGAAAATGTCGTCATTCCTTCCAAGATTTTTGATGGTTCCCATTCTGCAATAGTAACCGCGATTGAAGATAATGCTTTTGAATATTCATATTCAATGACAAGCATAACTCTTCCTCATACTTTGGAAACAATTGGTGATAATGCCTTCTATGCTTGCGATCGTCTTGCTTCAATCAACATTCCGGATAATGTCACTTCAATTGGTGATGGAGCCTTTACCAAATGCTACAATTTAACTTCTATTTCTTTATCTGATAGTCTCGAGAGCATTTCTGATAATTCTTTTCTTTCTTGTCAGAGGCTCACTTCCATCGACATTCCAAGTAGCGTTACTTCCATCGGCGATAGCGCTTTTAAGTATTGTTATGCTTTGGAATCTGTCACTCTCTCTAATGGATTACAAAATATTGCTGATAATGCTTTCATTTCATGTCAGCAACTCACTTCCATCAACATTCCAAGCACTGTCACCTCTATTGGCGCTAATGCTTTCATGTATTGCTATAATATGCAAAGCATTACATTCTCTAATGGTCTTCAAACCATCGGCGCTAATGCTTTTAACAGTTGCCAAAATGTGACATCACTAGTTATTCCTCAAAGCGTCACCTCTATTGGCGATAATGCTTTCGCTAATACATGGGCTTTAGAATACGCCGTGATTCCAACTTCTGTCATTCATCTTGGTAATTCGGCTTTTGCACCAAGCAATTGGTCGAGCAAGTTTTTCTGTCAAGGTAGCAGTCTTCCTAGCACTTGGAGCACCTCTGCTTTCAGAGATTCTTCTACGCAAGTCTACTTCTATAGCGCCACTCAAAATAGCGATGGTCATCACTGGCATTACGTCGATAATGCTCCGACCATTTGGTAAGAAAATATCAAGAAATAAATAGTCGTTAGATGCGGCTATTTTTTTATTTTTTATTGCCTGAAAGGTGGTATAATCAAAAGGTAAATATCTCATATTAGTAAATATATTTCTAATATGTCTTGTGTTATACTAACAAAAATTATGTTAGTAATTTGAGGAGTTTATTATTTATGAAAAATGAAAAACTAGAGGCGATTCTCAAGCGAGCTCTTTTTGATATTGAAGCCACTCAATCAATGGATGACATTAATGGAGTGAGAAATAAATATTTAGCTAAGAAAAGCGAGCTCTCTTCCTTTGCCTCTTTAATTGCTACTATGCCGGTTGAAGAAAAAAAGAGTTTTGGTCAGGAGATGAATGAAGTAAAAAAAACCATTTCAATGAATCTCGAAAAAAAGATGAAGAAAATCGCTTCTTTAGAATTGGAAAAGAAGCTTCAATCAGAAGCCATTGATATCACATTGCCAGGGCGTAAAGGTCAACCAGGAGCTCGCAATCCATTTCACATTATCATCGATGAGATCACCGATATCTTTTTAGGAATGGGCTATCTCGTCGCGGATGGACCAGAAGTGGAAAGCGATCAAAATAATTTTGAGCTTTTAAATATACCTAAAGATCACCCAGCTCGCGATATGCAAGATAGTTTCTATATTGATGAAAATACCCTTTTGCGAACTCATACCTCGGCAGTGCAAGCGCGCATGATGCAAGAGAACAAAGGCCAACCAATTAGAATTATCTGCCCTGGCAAAACCTATCGCCGCGACGACGACGACGCTACTCACTCTCATCAATTCGCGCAAATTGAAGGTTTGGCTATTGATAAGAACTTAAATATGGGTAATCTCAAATCGACTCTAGAGTTATTTGTTAAGAAGATGTTTGGCGAAAAGCGGGAAATTCGTTTCCGTTCTTCCTATTTTCCTTTTACCGAACCGAGCGTTGAAATTGATATTACTTGTGCCAATTGTAACGGCAAAGGTTGCTCTATGTGCAAAGGAACTGGCTATATTGAAATTCTAGGAGGAGGGATGGTTAATCCTCACGTTTTAGAATTAAATGGTTATAATCCTCAAGAATATTCTGGATTTGCCTTTGGCATCGGTGTGGAAAGAGTCGCTATTCTCCGCTATGGCATTGATGATATTCGCAAATTTTATCAAAATGATGTTCGCTTCCTTCATCAATTTAAAAAGAAAGTTTAAGTGAGGAGATTATCAACATGTTAGTCAGTATTAAAAATCTTAAGCAATATCTTTCCTTAGAAGGATTAACTCCCGAATTAATCGCCGACAAGTTAACTTTTGCCGGTATTGAAGTTGAAGAAGTCACACATCTAGCGAGTGGAACGAATCTCGTCATCGGTGAAGTTTTAGAATGTCTTCCTCACCCTGATAGTGATCATCTCCATGTTTTAAAAGTTGATTTAGGTACTAAATATGGGGTTACTCAAATCGTCTGTGGGGCTCCAAACGCTCATCAAGGACTAAAAGTTATTGTTGCTCGAGTAGGAGCAAAACTTCCTCAAATGGAGATTAAAGCCGCTACTATTCGTGGCGTTGAATCGCAAGGAATGTGCTGTTCATTGCTTGAACTAGGGGTCGATAGTAAATATCTCACCGAATATCAGCAAAATGGCATTGAGGAATTACCACTTGATGCGAAAGTCGGCAATGAAAAGGTCTTAGAATATCTTGGCCTTGATGATGTTATTTTAAATATTAAAGTTTTAGCTAATCGTCCTGACTTATTATCGGTTTTTAATGTCGCCCGAGAAATTGGGGCCATTTTTTCTCGCCCTGTGACTATTCCAGAAGTCAAATGCTCTGTTGATTTTACGACCTCTTTAGTGGTGGGTTCAAAAACGGAAAAATGTCCTCAATTTGCCGCTCGTGAAATTCGTGGCATCGTCACCAAAGAATCCCCTCAATGGCTCAAAGAATATTTGATGGGCATGGGCATTCGAAGTATTAATAATATTGTTGATATTGGTAATTATGTCATGCTTTTAACTGGCCAACCCTTACACATGTACGACGCTGATAAATTAAAGGAAAAAGAATTGATTGCTCGCGATGATTATCAAGGCTCATTGGTGGCATTAGATGGTAAGAGTTATGACATTATTAAAGGTGATATTGTCATCACTTGTCATCGTCGCCCTCAATGTTTAGGTGGCGTGATGGGAGCTCATAAATGCGCCGTTGATGAAAAGACGACTAATCTTTATATTGAGGCCGCCTCTTTTAATAGCGCTAGCATTCGCCATACTTCTAATCGCCTTGGACTAGCCAGTGAGTCTTCTTCTCGTTTTGTCAAAGGGACGAATCATTTTCAAGCCGAATTTGTTTTAGATTATGCAGCTTCTTTGCTAAAAGAACTTGGCGAGGCGCAAGAAGTGAGCAATATCGTCGAATATCAAAATGAAGAGCAAGTTGAACAACGCGTAATTTCTGATATTAAATATATCAATGCTCGCTTAGGAACAAATTTTACAGGCAAAGAGATCAAAGAAGCCCTTGAGCGACTTCACTTTCAAGTGATGCTCAATGTAACGGGTTATTTTATCGCCATTGTTCCTCCGTGGCGCTTAGATATCAGCGGTAGCGCCGATTTAAGTGAAGAGGTTATTCGCTTATTAGGATTTGATAAAATTCCTTCTCTTTTGCCTTGTTTTGATACTAAAGTTGGTCTCCTATCTTTAAAGCAGCAACGCTTACGACAAATTCGCTCTTTCTTTCTTGACCAGGGTCTTGATGAATGCTTGACATATTCTTTGCTCAGTCAAAAAGAAGCCAAAGCTTTTAATGTATTAAATAATGAAGAATCGTTTACGATTTTGCATCCCTTAACGGATGAGCACGAAGTCTTGCGAACGCATATTCTTCATTCATTGTTGAAGGTTGCCTCTTTTAATGCCGCTCGACAAAATAAAGACTTAGCTCTTTTTGAAACTTCTAGTGTTCAAAGTTTAGTTTCTCGCTCCGAGCATCTCGCTCTTGTTTTAGTGGGTGAAGAACAA
>JBAYZW010000072.1:0-4922 GCA_041672305.1 Bacilli bacterium | reverse complement strand
CGCGGAATTCTCTTTGATCATCCCATTCGCCGTAAGAATTCGGCTGATATCCTCTGGTGGAACCGTAGTTATCATCAACTCTCATCAATCCGTCACGGTGGAACGCATGCACTTCGGTTTTGGCACGGTTCACGGGGATGAGGTGATGGTTTACTCCCAGGCGGTATCTTTGAGCATCTCCGTACGAGAACAATCTCCCCTGCAGAAGTTTGTCCGGGGAATACCCGATACCCGGAACCACGTGCGCGGGATTGAAAGCGGACTGTTCCACATCCAAGAAATAGTTGTCCGGGTTGCGGTTCAATTCAAGTTTTCCCACTTCCATGAGGGGATACTCGCTCTTCTTCCAGACCGTGGTTATGTCGAAGGGATTAACTTTGCTGTTTCTTGCCTGTTCTTCGGTCATAATCTGGAAATACATGGTCCACGAGGGGAAATCTCCGCGTTCGATCGCATCGAAAAGATCTCTCTGATGACTTTCCCTGTCCTTGGCAACGACTTCCTGTGCTTCCTCATCGGTCAGATTCTTGATTCCCTGGTTTGTTCTCATGTGGAACTTAACCCAAACTCTCTCGTTCTTGTCATTGTACAGACTGAACGTGTGACTGCCGAAACCGTGCATGTGTCTGTACGACGCAGGGATCCCGCGGTCTGACATGACGATGGTTATCTGGTGGAAAGCCTCGGGAAGAGAGGTCCAGAAATCCCAATAATTCTGCGGTGAACGCATGTTCGTTCGCGGATCCCTCTTGACGGCATGATTCAGATCAGGGAAATCCAACGGGTCTCTGAGGAAGAACACGGGGGTGTTGTTTCCGACCAGATTCCAGTTTCCTTCTTCGGTGTAGAATTTGACTGCAAACCCGCGTATATCGCGTTCGGCGTCCGCCGCTCCTCTTTCTCCGGCAACAGTCGAAAATCTCATGAAGATATCGGTTTTCTTTCCCTTTTCAAATACCTTGGCCCGGGTGTATTTTGAAACGTCATGAGTGGCGGTAAACGTACCGAAGGCTCCGCTGCCCTTGGCATGCATCCTTCTTTCAGGTATCACTTCGCGGTTGAAGTGACCCATTTTTTCCACCAGCCAGGCATCCTGCATCATTATAGGGCCGCGGGGACCGGCAGTGAGGGAATGTTCATTGTCGGACACGGGGGCTCCGACCTCGTTCGTTAACTTCTTTCGTTGTTTATCACTCAACAAATCACATCCTTAAAGTGAACGTAAATCATCTTAACAATAGATAATAGTATTCATTTGATTTGCATTACGTCATATAGTGTAATCCGATACCGGGTATTTCTGATTGAATTAAATACACCGTGCACGTAACACGCATACGAACTACGGGAAGGAGCGTATCTTCGTGATATTCCGTCCTTCCCCAATCATACCGGGCGGGACACTCGACATGACGAAAAATTCGAAACTGAAGTATGCATGGGTAATGTTTGCAATTCTTCTCGCAGCCTATTTCTTTGTATATTTTCACAGAATCTCCGTGGCCGTTGTCGGTCAGGACATCGTTGACGAAGTCGGCGGTAATATCGGATATTTGAGTTCAATTTACTTCTGGACTTATGCCGCGATGCAGATTCCCTGCGGAATGCTGGTGGATAGGTTCGGACCCAGAAAAGTTTCTTTTGTATTCCTCTCGATTGCCGCAATCGGTTCATGGATGACTGCGACGGGAGATACATTCACAGCGGTCGCCATGGGCAAAGTGATGATTGCCGCGGGAATGGCCGCGGTTTACATACCGATGATGAAGGTTGTTTCCATATGGTTTCCTCCCCATTATTTCCCTCAGTTGAACGGAATTATAATCGCAATCGGAAACGTGGGTGCATTGGCGGCCACGGTTCCATTGCAAATGGTAGTGAACGCATTGGGATGGAGAGACACCTTCATGGCCCTCATGGTCGTGACTCTGATATTGGCAATCCTTTGCTTCATACTTTTGAAAGAACTTCCGGCGGGTGAAACCAAAACCAAAGACGGCATGGGTATGTTGTTGGGACTGAAGACGGTTTTTGCCGGCGGAAGGAAATTCTGGCCGATGGCCATTGCGTATTTCCTGGTTTACGGATCGATTATGGTTTTCCAGGGAACTTACGCCAAGGTGTATTTCAACACATTCCATTCCTTTGCGGGACTTACAATATGGATAGTTTCCATGTTGAGCATTGGAAAGATATTCAGCATAGCCGCTTCGGGAATACTGTCGGGAAGAGGAATAATCAAATCCAAACGTACGGCGATGTTTTGGGGTACGGCCGGTTATGCGGCGGTATGGCTGATAATGTGGCTGTTCATAGGGGAAGTTCAAAGCGTTTTATTCTGGGGAATTATTTCTGCGCTTTTCGGTTTCTTCGGGGGATTCATGTCGCTGTCCTTCGCACAGGTGAAAGAATGGCATCCCACTTCGTTGGCGGCAACTTCCGTCGGAGCGTTGAACCTGTTCGTGTTTCTGGGGCGTCCATGGCAACAACACTTTCCGGACACATAATAGGAGAAGCGCCCTATGCGATAGGGAACTTTTCGATTACGTGGGGATTGATGTTTCTGTTCTCGGTATTGGCGGTAATCGCAGTCTATTTTTCAAAAGAAAAGATTACTGCTTCCCAACAACAGCCTTGATGCGTCTAACTCCGGCCGCGGAGGATTCTTCTTTTTGGATTTTGAATCCTTCCAGTTCCCCGGTTCTTTTGACATGGGGGCCGCCGCAGATTTCGCATGACACATCACCGATGGTGTAAACCAAAACCCTTTCTCCGTATTTATCCTGGAAAACTCCGACGGCTTCACGCTTCTGAGCCTCTTCATATGTCATCTCCTCACAAACAATGGGTATATCCTGTTTGATGAGGCCGTTGATGTATTCTTCGATTTTTTCTATCTCTTCGGGAGTGACCTTTCTGTCCAGATTAAAATCGAATCTCAGTCTTTTTGCCGTAATGTTACTGCCTCTCTGAGTAATTCCCGGATCCACAAATTTCCGAAGGGCGGAATTCAGAAGGTGGGTCGCGGTGTGTAGTTTTGTGGTTTCAATGCTGTCATCGGCAAGACCGCCCTTGAAAACCATATCGGCTCCGGCCCGCGAAGCTTCCTGGTGTTCTTTGAAACGGTGATCGAAATCCTCCGTATCGACAACGAATCCGCGTTCTTCCGCCAATTCTTTGGTAAGTTCCACCGGGAATCCGAAAGTATCGAACAATCTGAAAACCTGGGCACCGTCCAGCACTTCGCCTTCTTTGGATTCGGCAATCATTTCGTCGAATCTCCTCAGACCTTTTTTGAGAGTGGAATGGAATCTGCGTTCCTCCGCTTCCATGTTTGTAAGAATCTGTTCCCTGTTTCTTTCCAATTCGGGATAAGATTCTCTGTAGTCGGAAATAACGACTTCACAGATGTTTGCCATGACAATATCGTCCACGCCTAAGTTGGACAGGTATCTGCTGGCTCTTCTGATCAATCTTCTGAGAATATATCCCTGGCCTATCCTGGCCGGAAGCACCCCGTCGCCCATTATGAAGGTGGCGGCGCGTACGTGATCGGCAATTATCCTGAATGCTCTCGGTTCGTCTGAATAATTCCTGCCGGTGATTTCTTCGATTTTTGATATGATCCCGGCAAACAGTTCGGTGTCGAATACCGTTTCTTTATTGTTCATTATTCTCAGAACGCGTTCGAGTCCCATTCCGGTATCTACGTTTTTGTTCTCCAGAGGCGTGAAATTACCTTCCGCGTCTTTGAAATATTCCATGAAAACGTTATTCCAAATTTCGGTATACTTTCCGCAATTGCAGGAAGGTCCGCAGTCCGGACCGCATTTAGGGCGTCCGTCATCAAAGAATATCTCGGTATCCGGACCGCAGGGACCTGTAATTCCGGCGGGACCCCACCAGTTTTCCTTCAATCCGTAGAAGAATACACGGTCTTCGGGC
This sequence comes from Bacilli bacterium, assembly GCA_041672305.1. Lineage (GTDB taxonomy): Bacteria > Bacillota_I > Bacilli_A > RFN20 > CAG-826 > JAAYDH01. The sequence continues at coordinate 977 of JBAYZW010000072.1, read as the reverse complement.
ATGCCCAGATTTTTCCAGATTTCGGCGGTTTCTTCGTCTCTCGGAATATTTCCCATTCCTTCGAAGGCTGTTACCGCCAGTTGATCGTGGGTGAGGTTGAGTACTTCGGTCAAAAACTCGTAACTGTACGTTATGGACTCTTTCTTGAAGTAATCGCCCAGAGACCAGTTTCCGAGCATTTCGAAGAAAGTAAGATGTCCCGCGTCGCCGACTTCATCGATATCGCCGGTTCTGATACACTTCTGATAATCCACCAGACGTTTTCCTTCCGGATGTTTCTGTCCGAGAAGATAAGGTACCAGCGGATGCATTCCGGCAGTGGTAAAAAGTACCGTGGGGTCGTTTTCGGGAACCAGGGACGCGGATCTGATGAACGCGTGTCCTCTGTCTTTGAAGAATTTCACATACGCTTCTCTGAGTTCTTGAGCTTTCATGTCTATGAATACGCTTGATGTCACTTCCATTTAAAAATTCTGGCATACATATACGGTATAAATGAAAAAGGAAGGGAAAAGGGCGGAGATTATCCTTCCAGGTATTCCCTTCCCCTGAGCATAAGTTCGGTAAAGTTTTCAGAATCTTCCGAAGCCGCCGCTTCGCTGACCGAAGCTATGGCATCCTTCAATTCGGAAAGCATCGCATCCCTGTCTCTGTTGAGATTCTGTATTTCATGGTAGAGTTCCGGTTCCTCCAATGCCACCGACATTATGGTATCCGTCATTTTGTCAAAAGTGGTGGAAGACAGGGAACGCAGTTCTTTGAAGGGTATGCCGCTCTTCTCAAGCACCGTGAAGAATGCTATGTTCACGATATGGCTGAGTCCGAGAACGTATGACATGTACCTGTCGTGTTCGTCCACCGGAATTATCCGTATGTCGGCGCCCCTGCCGTCCAAAAAGGTTTTTGCCGCATTTACCGCATCTTCCGAGCCGCAGTCACAGATTACGAGATTTCTTCCGTGCATCGAACGAACCGCA
>JBAYZW010000071.1:0-4924 GCA_041672305.1 Bacilli bacterium | reverse complement strand
GTACATAACGATATCGGGATCAATACGATATAAAGCTGTTGCGGCTTGCGAAAGAGTTTCAGCGTCAATGAGACCCATCAGATCAAAACGGAAACCTTTAATTTTATATTGAGATGCCCACCAAACGAGAGACTCAACGATAAATTTGCGCATCATCGGAGCTTCCGTTTTCACTTCATTGCCACAACCAGAGCCATCGTAATAATAAGTTCCTTCCGAATAACGGAAATAATACTTAGGCATTAATTTAGTAAAAGAAGAACTGGGCGCACTCGAGACGTGATTATAGACAACATCCATAATGACGCGAGTATGATTGGCGTTATTAGCGTAGGCTTGAATCAACGACTTAAATTCTTTGATGCGAGTGGCGCCATTAAACGGATTGCTTGAGTAGGCTCCTTCTACACAATTATAATTTTTGGGATTATAACCCCAGTTAAAAGAATAATTCACCTCATCGTTATCACTATCAAAGACAGGGAGTAATTGAATGGCTTTGACACCTAATTCTTCAATGTGATCAAAACCAGTTGTCACTTCGCTATTCGTAGCGAGATGAGTGCCTGCTTCATAGAAGGCTTTATAAGTTCCTGGTGTGCTAGTACCATTCCATGACGAATCAGAAGTTAAATCGCGAATGTGAACTTCATAGATGCTTAATTCGTTAGGGGAAGAAATATCATAACCCGATTGTCCATCCCAACGAAGAGGAACATCGCTCCAACCAGTTGGATTAGTACCATTGAAATTCAAAATCATCCCTCGATCGCCATTGACATTGCAAGCTTTTGCATATGGGTCTACGACTTCATTACTTCCAAGAGAATTAATGACATAGTAGTTATAGTAACGATAGTTCAAATCTTGACCCGTGATAGTCAATTGCCACACACCGCCAGGGCGATAGCACATTTCATAGCCACCCCAAGTATCACTACCATTTGGATAATCGCTAGGAATTCCTGATTGATAGAGCATGACAAACATTCTCGTCGCGGTGGGAGCCCACACTTTAAAGGTGGTTTCAGTTGTCGAATAAGTGGTGCCTAAGTCATCACCATCATAATTGTAATAAGTTTCAAAACGTTCGGTTTCATAGAGAGCATCAAAAGCGACATTCTTTGTCATCCATTTGCTAGGATTAGTCGAAAAAGTCGCTTCTAAAGCATATTGAACATTGACATGAATGGTGTAATTCAAAGAAAGCGTAAATTGCTGACAATCACTGCTGTTATACATCACTGTTTCACAAGCTGGGTTCGTTCCGCTCGTCAAGAGATATTCGCTTTTGTGCATTTCTTGTTGAACACTGTTTAATTGATAATAATTGGTCGTATAGGCATAGAGGCGATAAGAAGTGGGAGCGATAGTTGAAATAACATTGATATCCTTCCAAGTCGTAAAAGCGGCATATTGGATTTTATCCATTTGTGTTTCGCTTTCCGTCGCATACATCTCAATTGAACTGCCTTCACCTGGAATGCACCAAATCGTTGTCAATCCTGTTTCATCAGGAGAAAAGAGGGAAAAATCAATATAGGTATCATCGCTTTTTCCTGTCCAACTTCCGATTGTTTTCACAATCATGTACATTTTTTTCTTATAGAGCTCACTATATTCCGCTGAGGTAAAATCAAAAGATATCTGCATGTCTTTGCCGTCTCCGCTGATAGAATCAGGATTATATTCTTGCCCATTGACACCAGTGAACCAAAAATAAAAACTGCGCGTAGCGTTGGCGCCATCATCATTATGATAGTGAATCGTCACCGCACTCGGCCAAGTTATCACAGCTTGTTTTGGAGAAGTAATCGTCGGTCTGTCATAATTTATTGCTAAAGGATCGTCATAAGAAATATTGTCAGGTTCGAGTGAGCTTTTAACGGGAAAAGTTGATGGCAGAATGATGCTCATTCCCATCAAAACCGAAAGCATGATTGATGTGATTATTTTACGATGTTGCATAAATTTTATTTTATCATATTTATTGACCGAGTTTAATTTTCTTCCGCCAATCCATGTCAGAGAGTTTCCAACACCAGTTTGGAAAGCCAACTGTTCCAGGCCAATTCAAACGGGCCGAGTCATCCAGCCTCAATAAATCTTGTAAAGGAAAAATGGTCATTAAAGAAGGGACATTCCAAGTGTATTCAAAGACGGCTTTAACAATATCGGTTTCACCAGGAAAACGATTCTTTAAGAATTCAATATTCCAATCAGGAAGAGTTTGGTACCATCCCTCTAATGTCTGGTTATCATGAGTTCCTGTATAAACTAATTGAGTTGGTTTGCTGTGGGCATTGTTATCAAAAATGCAGAATTCCATGATAAACATCCCCGGAAGATGATAATGATCACGCAAATCATGAACCCCTTGGAATAAATCGCCGAGATCTTCAGCAATTAATTTAATATTTGGATATTTATTATATAAAGCATCAAAGAAATCATAGCGCGGACCTTCTTCCCAGACCCCGCGACGAGCATTAGTGTCCCCAGCGGGAATGACACAATAAGTGTCCCACGCCCGGAAATGATCAAGGCGAAGATAATCGCAAGTCTTAGCTAATGAACCGAGGCGATCAACTAAAAATTGATAATTGTCTTCTTTCATCTTTGCAAAATCAAAAATAGGAGTACCCCATAATTGTCCATCATCACTAAAGCCATCAGGTGGAACACCACTAACCATCGTTGGATTATATTTCTCATCCATCAAAAATTGCTCTTTGTGGAGCCAGCAATCGGTGCTGTCGATGCCGACGTAAAATGGGCAATCGGCGATAACAACAACACCTTTCTTTTTGGCATAATGCCATAATTTGAGCCATTGTCGATAAGCAATAAATTGTAAAAAGATATAGAATTCAGCTAGTTCAGCCTTTTCTTGTGGGTAGGAAGTATGGTTTTCAAAATAGTGAATCTCTTCTTCGTTCCATTCGTTCCAAGGACGAAAATTATTCTCATTATGAAAGATGATATAGGTGGCGTAAGGAATAAGCCATGGATTTTGTTTTTTAAAAGTTTTATAGCCTCGTTGATTCGTTTTTAAGAACCTTTGATAAGCCTTCCATAAGTAGCGGTTTTTCCACTGCTCGACATCGTAATAATCAATTGTCTTACTATGAGAGTGATGAGATGGTACCTTACCTAATAAGCCTTGTTTTGTTAAGAGATCTAAAGAGATGTAGCGGGTTTCAATTGCCTCGCTGCAAGTCGACATGTAAGGAGAATAACCTGGACCAACAGGATTAAGGGGCAAAACTTGCCAATATTGATAATGATGTTTGGCGAGCCAATCGATAAATTGATAGGCAACTTGACCAAAATCACCAATTCCATGGCGACCAGGAAGAGAGCTGACAGGTAATAGGACACCAACATTGTTTTTCACAGTGATAATTCTTCTTTCTCTATGAATATAGCATAGACAACTTATGAATATAAATGACAAGATAATTTCTTTAAATCAAATGATAATATTGCAGGGCGAATAAAACGCCATGATCGCTAATAGAGGCCGATAAAAAGGTGGCTTTTTTCTTCACTTGCTCTTTGGCATTGCCGACAGCGACGGATAAACCAGTCGCCTCAAACATTGGTATATCGCCATCATCATCGCCAAAGGACATTGATTCTTCTTTATTAAAATGTAAAGTCTCCAAAACTCTCTTAATAGCCAATCCTTTATTATTTTGATGATAGCAGAGGTCAACTCCATAGGTATCAAAGCGGAAATAACGTATCGCATCAGGATACTCTTTCATCAATTTTTGATCATATTTTTCAGGAGCAAATAAAAGAATAGAAGTGACATTATCATTAGCATAAGAGCGAATAGGAGGAATCGTTTCCGCATAGGAGGCAAAATATTTTTTTACCCAACAATTAGCGGGAGCGGAAAAATAGCGATTCTTATCTGTCGCGAGCTCAATGACGAGGTGATGGCGATTAGAAATCTTTTCAATTTCTCTCACGATATCGATAGGAATAACATTGGCAAAAAGAAGCTCTTTACCGACAAAAACAACCCCACCATTGGTGCAGATAATTCCATCGGGAGTAAAGATTGATAACAAACCCGTATGAACGATAGAGTCATAGGGTCGAGCGGTGCATAAATAAACAAGAATGCCTCGTTTTTGCGCTCTTTTTAGGGCTTCGAGGCTTTGATAATCCCAATCATGAAGATGATGGTCCAAGATTGTCCAGTCGATATCGACGAACAATATTTTGATGGATGGAAAAACCATGACTTGATTTTATCATATCAAGGACAAAAAAAGCCATTTCAGAATAAAAATATTTTTATTGATGGCTTACTAATCTATTATTGACTAAAATAAAATATAGTTATGAAAAAAATATTTCCTTTTTTAGCCCTCGCACTAACTTCAATGTTATTAGTGGGCTGCAACTTTTCTCTTCCCGATGACGGAGGAGAAGGCGATGATTCCAATTCTGGAGATGACAATGAAAATTTCATCCCCGAATTAATTAGTAGTGACGCCTATAAACAATTCTGGAATCCCGAAACATTACTATCCTTTAATATCACGATGAGTGAAAGCGCTGCCCAATTCATGAATGATTATCAAGTTGGAGGTGATTCCTCTTATTTTGATTATTATGTACCTTGTACCTTAACTTTTTCTATTGATGGTGCTGAGACGACTTATGACGATGTTGGCATTCGCGTTAAAGGCAATCTTTCCCGTAATTCATTTTTAGATGATGGCCAATTTTCTTCTAGCCATCTCGCTCATTTTAAACTTAAATTTAATGAGACTTTCGATGGCGATGAATATGAAGATATATCAGAATTAACACCTTTCTTTAAAACATGGAACGCTACCGAAAGGGCTGAAAGAAAAGATCGTACCCTATTTGATATGCAAAAAATTGATATTAAATGGAACCG
>JBAYZW010000070.1:0-4948 GCA_041672305.1 Bacilli bacterium | reverse complement strand
CCATGAAATTACACGCGATTCTATTGGAACAGCGATGCTTAATCCTCGTGTTATTGATTTAAATCTTGTTGCTAGTCAAGAAACAAGACGTATTTTGGATCGTATTATTGGTTTCCGCCTCTCGACGTTAATTTATAAAAAAATTCATTCTCGATCAGCTGGGCGTGTGCAAAGTGCGGTCCTCAAGATGATTCATGATCACGAATTAGAAATTGAGATCTTTAAGCCTGAGGAATATTGGAATATCAATACTAGTATTAAAATTGGAGATAAAGATTTTTCCCCACTCTTTACTTCTTACAATGGCAAATCAGTTACGCTTCATAATGAAAGCGAAGCGCAAGCCGTTTTAGATAAAATACCTGACAATTTAAAGGTTATTTCGGTTGAAAAGTCATTTAGAACGAGAGAAAGTAAGGTTCCTTTTACTACTTCAACAATGCAACAGGATGCTTTTTCTCATCTAAAATTTAAGACAAAGAAGACCCAATCAATTGCCCAGCAATTATATGAAGGAATTAATATTGGTGGCGAGCACACTGGATTGATTACTTATATGCGTACTGATTCCACTCGTCTCTCCCCTACTTTTATCTCCCGTGCTACTAATTACATTTTAGAAACATATGGTAAAGAATATCTCGGTCATGCTAAGAAGTTTAAAGAGGCTGGTTTGATGCAAGACGCCCACGAGGCCATTCGCCCAACTGCTAATCATCGCACCCCTGAATCAGTGCGTCCTTATTTAACTACTGATCAATATAATCTTTATAAATTAATCTATAATCGATCATTAGCTTCTTTAATGAAGGCTAAGAAAGAGGAAGTATTAAGCATTATTCTTGGAGACAATCAATTAACCTTCAAAATTGAATTATCGCACACAGTTTTTAAGGGTTATGAAATAGTTTGGAATGATAAGGAAGAAAATAAAGAATATCGTGGTGATTTTCCTTCAATTAATATCGGAGATGCTTTTCCAGTTGTTAAAAAAGAAAAAGAGCAGAAGTTCACACAACCTCCAGCTCACTATTCCGAAGCTAAATTAGTCAAGTTAATGGAAGAAGTGGGAATTGGACGTCCATCTACCTATTCATCGACAATTGAAACATTGAGACAACGCAAATACATCAATGACACCTCTGGAATTTTAACCATTACTGAACAGGGTAAAAAAACTGCCCATGTTTTAGAAAAATATTTTCCGGATATCGTTAATCTTAAATACACTGCTCAGATGGAAACAAAACTTGATGAGGTGCAAGAAGGCAATGAGTCCCGTGTCAAAATTTTATCTGATTTTTATAATCCGTTTTTAAAGGAGGTTGAATCCGCAAATATTAAAATGTATAAAGATGCAGCAGTTGAAACAGGAGAGAAATGTCCTCTTTGTGGTTCCCCTCTTGTTTTTAAAGAAGGCAAGAATGGAAAATTTGTCGGTTGTTCCAATTTTCCTACTTGTAAATATGTTAAAAAAGAACCAAAAAAAGAATTAGTTAAAACAGGAGAAATGTGTCCTCTTTGTGGTAAGCCACTTGTCGAAAGAACAACATCAAAAGGTAAAAAATTTGTCGCTTGTTCAGGATTTCCACAATGTCGATATATTAAACCTGAGGATCGAATCGTGGTGGAATATAAGCCTGAAGACTATGTGAAAAAATGTCCAAAATGTGATGGATATTTAGTAAAAAAGAAGGGCAAATATGGTGTCTTTCTTGGATGCACTAATTATCCATCTTGTCGATACATGGAAAAAATTGTTAAAGAGAAACGGAAATAAATCCGTTTTTCTTTTAAATCGGGTATGATATTCATATGAATAGGCCGACAAAAGAATTCCTAAATCACCTAAAAAATGAGCGTAATTTCTCACCCGCTACCATTGATAGTTATCGTCGTGATATTGAAAAGTTTTTTACTTTTTTAAATAAAGAGGGTTATTTAATGGATCAAGTCAATCAATTAATTATTCGTAATTTTTTAACTAATGAATTGCAAAGCGGTGTGACGAAAAGATCGTGCAAAAGAAGGCTATCAAGCCTTCGTCATTTTTATCGCTATTTGGTTGATGCTCATTATTTAAATGAAAATCCATTTCTCTTCATCAGCGCCCCAAAGACTGATAAAGTTTATCCTCGCTTTCTTTACAAAGATCAAATCATGGATATATTAAAGGCCAATCGCCTTCGAAAGGACGAACTTGCTATTCGTGATCAGGCTATTATTTCTATACTGTATTATTGTGGAATAAGAGCTAGTGAATTAGTAAACTTAGATGTTCAAGATATAAATTTAAAAACCCGTATTGTTCGAGTTTTTGGTAAGGGACGTAAAGAAAGACTTTTGCCTTTTACCATTGATTGTCGTGATGATATGCAAAACTATCTCAGTCAGCAAAGAGCTTATCTTCTTACTAAGAGCAAGGAATCAACCGCGGCTTTATTTTTAAATAAAGATGGACATCGTTTAACGACAAGAGGACTGGAATTTATCTTGCATGAAGTAGAAGAAAAAACGGGTGAATATCTCGGTCTCCATCCTCATCTTTTAAGGCACAGTTTTGCCACTCATTTATTGGAAAATGGAGCTGATTTAAGAGTAATTCAAGAATTGCTTGGTCATGCGAGTATTAATGCCACTCAGGTCTATACTCACGTTACCGAGGAAGCGATGAAAAAAGTTTATTTTGCTACATTTCCTCGAGCGATAAAAGACAAAAACAACAATAAATAACTTGTTATAGTTATTGCCGTTTGATAAAATAATTGACGCTGTGAATAAATCACAGACTACGCACACTGCGGATTGAACTCCCGTTGTGCTCTCAGAAAAAAACGAGAGTGGTGAGTTCTTAGAAACAGTGGAGGTTAAACATAAGGAGGTTCACCCTATGAGTGAAGAAGAAAAGGTTGCCGTCGTGGCAGAGGAACCCTCTGTTACCGCAACACCAGCTGCTCCAACTATGGAAGCAGTGATGCATGATCCTGATGCTCCAGTTATTACAATGAAAAAATTGTTAGAAGCTGGCGCCCATTTTGGACACCAAACCCGTCGTTGGAATCCTAAGATGAAGAAATATATCTATGGAGCTAGAAATGGTGTCTATATTATTGATTTAGCAAAAACCGTTGAATTAATCGGTGCTGCCTATCAAGCTATGAAAGAAATTGTCGACAAAGGTGGAAAAGTCCTCTTTGTCGGTACAAAAAAGCAATGTCAAGAAGCGGTTCAAGCAGAGGCCCTTCGTTCTGGTTCTTTCTATATGACCAACCATTGGTTAGGTGGAACATTAACCAACTTTAAAACCATTCAAGGTCGCATTAGATTCTTAAAAGAACTCGAACGCCGTGAAGAAGAGGGAGAATTGGATTTACTTCCTAAAAAAGAATGCGCAGAACTTAAGAAGCAAAAAGAGAAACTTTCTAAAAATTTAGAAGGTATCAAAGAAATGCGTAAGGTTCCTAATGCTGTCTTTGTGATTGATCCACGCATTGAGCATAACGCTGTGGCTGAGGCTCGCAAATTGAACATTCCTGTGTTCGCCATTGTTGACACTAATAGCGATCCTGATGTTGTGGATTATATTATTCCCGCTAATGACGATGCAATTCGCTCAGTCAGTCTCATTTTGGCTGTTGTTGCTGATGCAATTGTGGAAAGCAAAGGTGGTCTCCCAGTCGTCGCCTATGTTAAAGATGAAGGCGAGGAAGTCACTATGAAAGATGTTATTCGTCAAACAGATAAAGAAAATGCTGAAAAACTCGCTCGTATTCGTGCTGAAAGACAAGCTCGTCAAGAAGCTTATGAACGCGAACAAAATGCGCGCAATGCTGCTAGAGAAGAAGGAAGAACTTCTGGTTATCAAGATCGTCGTTATTCTTCCCGAAGACCATATGCTAAGAAAGTCGGCGAAGCTAAGCCAGCAGTAGAGGCCAAGCCCGTCGAAGTCAAAAGTGAAGGAGAAAAATAATGGCCGAAAAAAGTTTAATTGATTTAATTAAGGACCTTCGTGAAAGAACTGGAGCCGGTCTTATGGATTGCAAAGGAGCTTTATTGGCTAATGACAGCGATTTAGATAAGGCAACTGATTATCTTCGCGAAAAAGGTTTAGCGAAAATGGCTAAAAAAGCCAATCGTATTGCTGCTGAAGGGTTAACATTTGTTAAAGCATGTGATAAATGTCCTTGTGGAACTGTTGTTATCGTCGAAGTCAATTGCGAAACTGATTTTGTCGCTAAAGGTGATGCTTTCCACGCTTTAGTGGAAAATGTTGCTGATATTTTGTTAAGCGAAAAGCCAACTTCCATCGATGAAGCTAAAGAATTATGTTCTTCTCTTTTTACTGATGCGACTGTTAAACTTGGCGAAAAACTTGACCTTCGTCGCTTTGAAATTATTACGAAAGATGAAAGTCAATTGATTTCTACATATATACATATGGGCGGTAAAATTTCTGTCGCTGTTCTCCTCTCTGGTGGAGATCTAGAATTTGGCAAACAACTCGCAATGCATATCGCGGCTAATAGTCCTCAATATCTTAGTGTTAAAGATATTCCTGCCGAGGTAGTTAAGCATGAGAATGATGTGGAGTTAGCCGCTAGTAAAAATGACGAAAAGTTGGCTAATAAACCTCTTCCCATTTTAGAGAAGATTATCGCTGGTAAAGTAAATAAACATTTTGCTGAAGTGACGCTGGCTGCTCAGCCATTCCTTATTGATGATACTAAAACTATTGAACAAGTTCTTAAAGAAAAGAATGTCAAGGTTTTAAAGTTTGTTCGTTATCAAGTTGGTGAAGGCATTGAAAAACGCCAAGACGACTTTGTTAGCGAAGTGATGAATCAGGCAAAATAAGCAAATTAAGAAACACTTTAGTGTTTCTTTTTTTATAGGAGGTCCTATGTATAAAAGAGTCTTATTAAAGATTAGTGGTGAGGCATTAAAAGAG
>JBAYZW010000069.1:0-4955 GCA_041672305.1 Bacilli bacterium | reverse complement strand
AAACAATCCATATGATAAAGAAGATCATAATCGCCACGATGGGAATTAGCATTTAAATCTGTGTAATAAGAATTCATCGCATCAATAACACATTGGGGCTTAAAAGTTGTTGAACAATTATCTAAATAAACAAGAGGTTTATCTTGCATCATTTTGTTTTTGAGCATCGGAAATTGCTGACGAATTGATAAAACATCATAACTCATGATTACATTCTCCTTTCAATTAAATTAATAATCTGATCTTGCATATCTTTTTCTTTAAAGCCTCTAATAATCGGCTTGAGATATCCAAAGGTAATTAGCTTTTTTGCTTCAAACTCATTGAGCCCACGAGAGGTTAAATAAAATAGATGTTCATCCGGTATTTTTCCAACGACCGCTCCATGACTAGCTTCAATATCTTTTTCATCAATTTTAAGCAAGGGACGAGCGATGGCATCACAATTTTGATCAAAAACCATAATCTTTGCATTTTGACGAGTCTTGCTTCCGTGTGATCCTTTATTAATGGAAGAGCATCCTGAAAAAATGAGTTTTGAAGAATCCTTACAAACACCATAATTATTGCTAATGGCAGATGTATTTCTTCCAAAATGATAAATGCTAACATCAAACTCCTTCTGATCTTTATTAGCGGCTAAACTAGCGAGATGCCAATAGGCCAATGCGTTATCGCCTCTTAAGTTGATTACGATATCAATTTTCTCTTTATCTAAGGAAAAATCAGCAAAATAAGCGGATAATTGCGCGTTATTCTGAAGATTTGCCGTGATTTTAGAATTATCAATATTTTCACTGGCCAAAAATGAAAGATGAAGAATACCATCTTCTTCAATCATTATTTCCATTTCACATCCAGAATGAAAATTAGTGGTAAGAACATATTTATGTGTCCCTTTTTCCACTATTATTTTAGGCTTATCAACATTTTGGCAATCCAAAATAATTGATGAGCAATTGGTTAAATCTAATTCCTGATGTAAAAAAGAAGCCTTCATTTATCTAACCATATCCTTAATGCCACAAGAGCCAATTGACACTTTATTCATATTGGCATCATCTTTTTCGACATCAATTCCTAACTCAGTTTTAATGAATTCATAACCAGTCTGATCAATTCTTCTAATTAATGATTCATCACCGTCTAAAACAATTTTTCCATTAATTAAAATAACCGCTCTTGTAGGTTTAATTAATTCAAACAAACGCGCGTAGTGAGAAATAACCAAAAAGCCCATTCCCTTAGCTTGTTCTTTTTTAATGACATCAGCGACTGTTTGCATTGCGTCGACATCCAAACCAGAATCGATTTCATCCAAAAGAGCAATTTTTGGTTCTAATAGGAGCAACTGTAGAATTTCATTGCGTTTCTTTTCTCCACCAGAAAATCCTTCATTAAGCGAGCGGGTAGCTAAGTCAAAAGGCATCTTCAGTTCTTTTGTCGCTTGATCGAGAATTTTATAGAAGTTGTAAGTAGAAATTGGTTTTTCTTTATGAGTGTTAACGGCGGCTCGTAAAAAATCGGAGTTAATAACACCAGGAATTTCCACAGGATTTTGCATTGCAAAAAACAATCCTAGCTTAGCTCTTTGGTCAACAGAAAGGGATAAAATATCGATTTCATCAAAGTAAATTGAGCCTGCTGTCACTAGATAGCGAGGATGACCGATGATAACATTTAAAAGTGTCGATTTTCCATGACCATTCGGTCCTAATAAAGCAACTGTTTCCCCTTGCTTGATGGTTAAATCAACGCCTTTGAGAATTTCCTTGCCATCCACTGTTGCGTGGAGATTTTTAATTATTAATGTTGCCATTGTCATCACCTCAAATCCCTCATATTCTACCCATCTCAAAAGCGGTATTCAAATAATACGATAAAATTTCCGTCAATTTTTAATTAAAAAGTTAGACCAATAATGCGCGCTTACATGCGCTACCTATTTTGAAATAGGCAAAATATCTATTGCATAAACTTGTAATAATATTTAGAATATTAACGCTATATTTCAGAAAAGGAGAAAAAACATGAAAAAAAGTAAACTATCCATAGGTTTAGTTACTGGTTTAATCGGCGTTATGGCGATGTCAGCATGTAGCAGTGTTACATCAAATAATGGCGCAGTTGTAACTTTCAAAGGTTATGATGGCGAATCTTCATATACAATAGTCACCGACGAAATGTATGAGCAATATCGCAATTCTGTCGATGGTATCTCCAAGTTCTATGAACAAATTCTCGAAGTTCTAATTCGAGATGCTTTCATTAAAAATTCAGTCGATACAGAAAAAACTTTAGGTACGATTGAAAAAGAAGCTTGGGATGATGTATTAGACCAAAAAGAAGCTGCTAAGGAAAATGCTGATACAAATAGTACTTCTTATAGTACCGAATGGCAATCCATCCTCGATAGTAATAATGTTGAGGATACTGATGAGTTATATCAATTATTCATCTATCAAAAGGAAAAAGATCAAATTGAAGATTGGTATTACAAAGAAAATCTCGATACCTTGAAAGAAGAATATCTCGGTGTTTCTAACACTGGCAACGCTATTCAACCACAAAGTGATTATAACGGTGTCATCACTTCCCGACTTCCTTATCATCTCCGTCACATCTTAGTGAGTGTCAATGCCACTAACGCTAGTTACAATCGCGACACTATCACTTCTGAACAAGCTGGTAAATTATATGATGTCGTTTCCAAATTAAAAACTGGAAACTTAACATTTGGTGCTGTTGCTCAATCCAATAGCTCAGATTCAAGCGCTAGTTCTTATGGCGATGTTGGAATCGTTACTAATAAAGCCTCCAGCGATGGAAGTTTAACGATGGTTGATGAATTCCAATTAGGTGTTTATGCCTATGACGCTATTTCTAGCCGTCTTGCTGCCGATCAAAATGATGCGATTAAAGAAGGATTAGGACTTGATGGTAATTTTACTAATCTCGCGACCGGCACTTCTTCCAGCGTGGAAGATGCTTATAGTGATATCACTGGTTCATTAGCTAAAGTTCCTTATGAAGTTTTTACCGCTCTTAATGATTATAAAGATATGGAGACCATGGATGGTCAAGTTCTCTATGAAGATGACACGATGATTTATCCACGAAATATTCTTTGGAATAAATATCTCAACCGTCACAATGTCTTCATTATTACTGACAACACTCGTTCCTATAGTGCAACTCCTAATCGTGCTGATGATCCCGATGCTGTCGGCGCTGCGGATAACTCCTTATTAATGTCCGACCCAACTGCTAAAAAATGCGGTTTCCGTAAAGTTAGCGATATCGTTTCTTTACAAGGCTCTGCTCTCGGCGTTAGCGATCCTAATTTGGGTGTTTTAACAGACGAAGAAGGTCGAGTCATCGTTGGTGTTCGCAGCCAATACGGCATTCATTTTATGGTCATTCAAAAATCTATTTATGAATTTGCCGAATCAGCCAGCAATGCCGATTATGTTTCTCTTGAAGATTACTACACAACTTGTGTTCCAACTGACAAAGATTATCCAACTAATACTGATGGCAGTTTAAAATCAACCTATGTCAACTTCATCAATACTGATAAGACAGGTTATAACACTCGCGCCTCAGCTGTTGAAGATGCCATCAAGGGTTTTGATTCAACTTATGATTATCGTTTATACGAATATCTTTATGAACAAAATAAGACAAATCTCACTTTCAGTGATGATTTAGATACCAAGATTATCGATTACCTCGAGAAACAAAGAGAGAATAACAATGAATCTCAAACTCTCGGCATGAATCGGGCTTGGGAAAGTTACCTCGAATTACTCGAAGCTCAATCTGAAGCCCGAGATAATGAAGAGCGTATGGTACCAGAAGGCTGCATTATTGCTTTTACTGATGGTACGACAAATACATATTACGATAAGGGAGGCGTTTGTTACTATGGCAGCAAATAATAAAAAAGTATCACGTTACATCGCTGTTGCTTTATTAAGTGTCTTAGGATTGACAGCTTGTGATGAAGTTGTCGCTAAGCCATCAGATTACAGTGATGCCATTATCACTGCTGGTGTCACCAGTGACATGAGCAGCAATTTGATGAGCATTGTTTATGATGCTATGCGCGAAGGAAAACTCGCTACTGATGTCTTAAACGAAGTTCTTTATCAATATTCTGTTTCTATTTTAGGCAAATATAACCAAATCGTCGGTCCATCTTCCTCTTCCTCTGTCCTTTCTTCTGGAACAACTTTAAAAGAAGCCGTTGCTTCTGCTAAGAGTTCTGATAAGAGTGTTGCTAACGCTTTTATCAAATCCCATAAAGCTTACTGGACCGTCAATTCTAGTAATATTCGTGTCGATGATGAAGGTGAAGTGAGAAGTGATGACGGAAGTGTTGCGAGCGATTCTGAATTAGAGACTCTCATTGCCAAATGGGACACTATCGAAGATCGTATTGAAGAGAAAATGTATGATGAAATTAAGAATGGTGCTTTCTCCTATCGTTCCCAATTTTCTGAACAAAGTTATTTAGTTTCTCTCAGATCAAGTCTTGAAAAGGTGGCTAATTATAATACCTTAAATCCTGTGAGCGACGCCGCCACAGCTGGTTATTTCACTCCTAAAGTTTTTGATGCTAAATATGATTATGAAGATGTCTTCACTCAATATTTACATCGTGAAAACTATCAAGAGAATTACGCTCTTGATGAAGATGAAAGTAGCAATACTATCTCCTATATCGAAGATACTTATATTCCAATCATCTATCGTGAATTATTAACTGAGCAATATTTACTTGATGAAACATATAACACATTAGGTCGTAGTTATGCTCGTAAAGTTAATATCATTTCTCTTACTACCAAAGATGATAGTGACAAGAGTGCCCAATATTTAATGAATTACTTCATCAATAATGTTGTTTATGCCACTCCCACAACTGGCGGTGTAACCGCGACTGCTATCAC
>JBAYZW010000068.1:0-5000 GCA_041672305.1 Bacilli bacterium | reverse complement strand
AAAAAATTTCTACGCGGGCTGCCCCGATATCCCTTTTACAATTCACTGATTGAAATGTTGAAAAGTCGCGGAATTGATCCCTCCGCCACAGATGAACCGAGTGCTGTAAAAGAGATCATCGATTGTATCTTGGGCGAAAATGGATTGAACCTGGGGGCGCTCCCCAAGGCACTTATTCCCTTTCACCGATACAGCGATGAGGACACGCGAACGCCCATCGAAGAACATCTTATCGAAGCGGCGCTTTATATCGCGGACAAAAACGGTATCTGTCGTATACATTTCACTGTTTCGCCGGAACACATGGACGCCGTGGAAGGATTCATCGAAAAAGTTCGTCCCGGCTTGGAAAAGCGGCTCGGTGTGCGATTCAAAATTAAACTCTCGCCCCAGCATTCCTTCACAGATACTCTGGCAGTGGATTTGAAAAACAAGCCGTTCCGTGATGAATCAGGCAACCTGCTCTTCCGACCGGGGGGTCACGGAGCACTCTTAAAAAATCTCGATGACCTGGGAGGAGACATTGTATTTATCAAAAACATCGATAACATCGCGCCCGACCGCCTGAAAGGGGACATTGTGTTTTACAAAAAACTTCTGGGGGGATACCTTCTCGACTTGCAGGACAAGATTTTCGAATACCTGCGACTGCTGGAAAAAGGATGTGATGAAAAGAGCCAAGACGAGATCGAAGCCTTCTGTCGGGAATCTCTCAATTTCCGGCCTCCCCGCTCCCATACGTCGCCGACCGCGGAAGAGCGCGCCGAACGGCTTTTCAAGGTACTTAACCGCCCCATTCGCGTCTGCGGCATGGTTAGAAATGAGGGAGAACCCGGTGGCGGACCTTTCTGGGTCGACGAAGGAGACGGCGGCGAATCTCTTCAGATCGTGGAAGGCAACCAGGTGGACAAAACATCGGAGGATCAGCGGGCAGCCTGGGAATCCTCCACTCACTTCAACCCGGTGGACCTCGTTTGCGGCCTTCGCGATTACCGGGGAAGGCAATTCAAGCTGAACCGGTACCTCGATCCCGAGACATTCATTATAACGGAGAAATCATTTCGGGGTAAGCCCATCAAGGCTCTGGAACTTCCCGGTCTATGGAACGGATCCATGGCCCGGTGGAACACGGTTTTCGTCGAGGTGCCTGTCTTCACCTTCACGCCGGTCAAAACAGTGGAAGATCTGCTGAGAAAAGAGCATACACCGTAAACGCCTTGACCTCCGCAACACAAGAATCCCCGAATCGGGACGACTCCGTGGCCTCGTTTCCGATGTGAATCGTCGTGACGGGGTTTAAGGAATCGATATTCAACGGTGTCTGTTCTTTTTAGGTCGGGACCGACCTCCTATCATCAGGGATTTAAGTCGCTCCCTTTCCATGCTCCTCGTAACGATGATCGAGGTGCGTTCCTCCGTCATAAGAGATACCTCCACATCCTCCTCCACCGGTGCGTCACTGTAAGAAGCGCATACGAGGGACGCCATTTTCAGCGACTCATGGTCGCCTCCTCCGGGCACCAATACCAGGGGACCGGGAATATTTTTTATGTTTACAAGAACGTCTTCCGGTCGTGCCAGTTCCCTGATAATTTCGTTTTCACGTTTGTTTCTCCCCACAACGATCTTCACATCGGGTGACAATCTCAAATGTCGACCTACCTTGAGCAATTCGATATCCCTGACCTCCCACCAGCGAGGGGCATCGAAAAGGTCTCGAAGACGTTCCGAAAAACCGGGATCCGTCAAAAGACAGCCTCCGGCCGGAGTGGAGTAAGAACTTATCATGTACTTTTCAGCCATCGCCATTTGCCGTTTCCGGTTTCGCCCCTGAATATCCAAAAGCCGCTCCCTGTCAACCTTGCCTTCTTCTTCGGGTATGGTGGCCGGAAGCAGACGTGCGCTGAGGGGACGAAGCACGTATCCATCGTAACCGGAAAGTTTTGAAACGAGACGCAATGACGATCCCGTCTGTGACATGGGGCGTTGTCCCAACACCTCACCGGTGAAAAGAAAGTCGTAACCCTCCTCTTCCATGATGATCCCAGCCTGTTTCAGCATAAGTGCATGGCAATCGATACAAGGATTCATATTCCTGCCGTACCCGTACCGAGGCTCTTTCAACATGGCGAGATGATCGTCGGTTATGTCCATCACGCGCAGGGGTGCGGAAATCTCCGCCATCGCCTTTTGGGCCCTGTCAGCGCTAAAGAAGGGGGTTTCAAAGGCCAGGCCCGTGACTTTTATCCCCTGTTCCTGCAGAACCAATAAGGCAAGTATACTGTCCAAGCCTCCCGAAACCAGTCCGAAGGCCCTTATTTTTTTCACCACGCCCAATAGCCGATGACTTTCGCCTCTAAAAATCCATAGATATCTCTAAGATATCACATCGTAAAAACGTGCCTGGCGGCGATTCACCAGGTCTCTCAGCGCGAGGCCGAAGGAAAAGCCGACCCAAATTCAAGAGCAAACTACACCAGGCATCGGTCAAAGTCAAAGAAACACAAAAATCAAATTCGACATGAAGGTTCATGTTGCCGGAATAATTTCTCTGTGATAGGTCAATGAAACGCCATGGTGAACTACCGAAACCCCTATCGAAAAAATAGACACTCGGTGAGATCACGAGCAAACCAAAAATACACCATTGAAGGAGGACAATCCATGGAGATCAAAAAAATCTGTGTACTCGGAGCGGGACAGATGGGAAGCGGCATAGCCCAGATATGCGCAGAAGCCGGTTACGAGGTAACAATGCGCGACGTCGAACAACGCTTTATCGACAACGGCATGAACAACATCAAAAAAAATCTGGCACGGGCCCTGGAAAAAGGCAAAATAACGAAGGAAACAATGGAGGCCACGCTTGCACGGATAAAACCTGTCCTGGACATGAAAGAGGCCGCCGCCGATGCGGACGTGGTTGTGGAGGCGGTCCTCGAAGTAATGGAACTCAAGAAACAAATATTCAAAGAGCTGGAAAACATAGTGCTCGATCACTGTCTTTTCTTCACAAACACGTCGGGCCTTAGCATCACTGAAATGGCGGCCGCGACGAATCGTCCCGACCGCTTCATAGGCACCCATTTTTTCAGCCCTGTTCCAGTTATGAAACTTCTCGAAATCATCAAAGGTTACGAAACCTCCGATGAAACTCTCGAGATCGCGAAGACATGGGGCGAAAAAATAGGCAAGGAAATAATCATCGTCAACGAAGCTCCGGCATTTGCCGTGAACCGCCTGCTGTGCGTCATGCTTAACGAAGCGTTCTACGCCCTGGCCGAAGGCGTAGCCGGAGCCGAAGACATCGACAAGGGCATGAGACTGGGATGCAATCATCCCATCGGTCCCCTTGCCCTCTCCGATGCGGTAGGCCTCGACACGCTCCTGAACATAATGGAAGGTCTCCAACGGGAACTGGGAGACAAGTATCGGCCGGCTCCTCTCTTGAGAAAGCTTGTACGCGCAGGCCGCTACGGGAAGAAAACGGGGCGGGGCGTATACGACTACGAAAAAAAGTAAGGTCTTACAAGCAGAGGCGGTAAAAAGCGGGGGGCGGGAAGGCACCCTCCCCCCATCCTTTCCCCGGCCTAACGGCATTGTCTTTCTCATCCGCAAAGAGGCAAAAATGCCGAAAGGGTGACCGTTCCATAAACGGGGGCACTGGAAGAATCAGCATAAATAAACGAAAACCCGACTTACACCAATAACAGTTCGGATATTCCACCGGAATCCGCTGTTGCCGAACAAAGGCAGCCGATTCGAAACCGAACTGGGAGGGAGCATCATGGATTTCACATTACCCGAAGAAATGAAGATGTTGCAGGACATGGCGTATAAATTCGCTCGAGCCGAAATTGAGCCTCATTCCCACCGATGCGACGAAGACGAATCCTATACCCCGGAGATCCGGAAAAAGGCGGCTGAAAACGGGCTTATCGGAGCATGGGTACCGGAAGAATACGGCGGCGCGGGCGTGGGTTTCCTGGGCAATACCCTGATCGTGGAACAGATATCCAGGGTGGACATCGGAATAGGGCTCAACGTTTATGCCTCCGGCTTCGGCCTGGAATCGCTTTACATGTTCGGCACCGAGGATCAGAAACAAACATATCTGCCCGCTTTTTGCAGGGGGGAAACCGTTTGGGCCGGGGCCTACACAGAACCCAACGCAGGTACTGACGTCGCCGGTTACCGAACGCGGGCCGTCAAAGACGGCAACGATTACGTTATAAACGGACAAAAAATGTTCATCACGAACGGCACCGTGTGCGACTACTTCCTTTGCCAGTGCATCACCCATCCCGACGAAAAAAGGTATAGAAAGTTCAGTCAATTTATAGTTCCCGCCGATTCACCCGGCATCACGCGAACAAAAATAAGAGGCAAAATGGGCATACGGGCAAGTGATACGGCCGACGTGGCTTTCGAAGAGGTACGTGTACCGGCCGATAACTTGGTGGGCGAAGAAACCAAAGGATTTTACCAGCTCATGACATTTTTCGATATTACCAGGATAATGGTGTCGGCCCAGGCGCTCGGGCTTTCCCAGGCCTGCCTCGACGAGTCAATCAAGTACGCGGGGGAACGAAGCGCCTTCGGTCAGCCCATCGGCAACTTCCAGCTGACCATGCAAAAATTGACGGAAATGGCGATTCATGTTGAAACGCTCAGGAACCTCGTGTATAAGGCCGCATGGTCCGCAGACAGTGAAAAACCCGACTACATGTTGGGGGCAATGGCAAAATACCACGGGGGACGTACTGCAGTATTCTGTGCCAATGCCGCAGTAGAAATCCATGGTGGTTACGGATACATAGACGAATACAAGGTCCAGAAGCTATACCGGGATGCAAAGATCCTTGAAATCTATGAAGGGACAAAGGAAGCTGAAATCCTTGCCATCGGACGGCACTTGCAGACCTGAGATCTGATCGTAATAACCGAAGAGCGATTTTGAATCAGGCGGCGAAACAGTCTCGACGACAATGGCGGAAACA
>JBAYZW010000067.1:0-5025 GCA_041672305.1 Bacilli bacterium | reverse complement strand
TGAAAGGGTAGTGAGTTAAGCCGCTTCTCCATATGGCCAAGTGGCGCCTACCGAGGGACTCGAACCCACGACCGATCGGTTAACAGCCGATAGCTCTACCGACTGAGCTAGGTAGGCAAGTGTTGCGTCTTGTTATTATTCAAAAAAATACTTACTAGTAAAACGCAAGAAAAATAATAGCATGAGGCATTAGTAAAGACAAGTAATTATTTGCTTTTTGAGTCTATCAAATCAACAACATCTTTCAATGTCGATAAATTGCCAATTTCATCACTAGAAAACTCGACATTTAATTGTTCTTCAATCTCAATCATTACTTCAACAAGATCAAGTGAATCAAGTCCTAAATCGCTTAATTTATCGGTTTCTTTTAATGTCGAAACATCAACCCTCTTACCCAAGATGGATTTTACAGTATCAATAACAGTCATATCGTTTACCTCGCTGTTATTATAATCTAAACTTTTTTTCACTCCAAATAAAAATGACTTCTAGGCAATGTTTCATGCTGATATAGGAAAAAGGAAAGATAATTCACCATGTCAATGTCATCGAAAAAGATTATGTAAAAATACACAGATATTGAATTATTGTTAACGCACAATCAAAAAATAATTATCGATAATATTTAGCTTGTTCATTAAATAAGAGTGCATATAAACCATCTTGTTTGATGAGACTCTTATGATTGCCTTGTTGAACAATATGACCCTTGTCTAAGACAATAATATAATCACAGAATTTTGTCGAAGACATTCGGTGAGAAATATAAAGGGCCGTTTTTTGATTAGTTAGTTTTGCGATAGATCGATAGACTTCTTGCTCGGATTTTGGATCAAGAGCGGAAGTTGGCTCATCTAAAAGAATCAATGGACAATTTTTATATAACGCACGTGCAATAGCAATTTTTTGTCTTTCTCCGCCCGAGAAATCAGTTCCCTCTTCAATATTCGAACCAATATAAGTATCAAGTCCTTGAGGCAATTTCCTTTTGTTTTGATAAGGGAAACCCACGAGCTGAAGTGAATCTTCGACTTTTTTATTATCTCCTATGAATGTGCAAGAAATATTTTGTTTCAAGGTGAAAGCAAAAAGATTAAAGTCTTGAAATAGAATTCCCAACAGACCTTGATATTCATCCTCATTGATGGTTTGAATATCGATGCCATTAAGAGTAATTTTTCCTTCAGTTGGAACATAAAGGCGGGAGATAAGTTTAATTAAAGTTGATTTGCCTGCGCCATTAGGACCAACCACTGCTAATTTCTTATGAGGAGTAATAGTAAAAGAGACATCATCTAATGCCAGACTATCAGTGTTCGGATATTGAAAACTCACATGTTCAAAAGCAATAACCGGTTCTTCTTTTGGCAATTCACAACCATCGCAATTCATCTCTGGCAATTCGAGAAAATCAAAATAGCATTTAAGATATTTAAGCTGAGTTTGAATATCAACGAATCTTTCAATGCCGTTTGTAATAGAAGTTGAAAAATAAGTAATAGCGCCAACAATGGTTATAATCGAGCCGACCGAAATAATATCAAAATATGCTTTTCCCCCGACAAAGAAGTAACTGCTAAAAAGCAGTAAGGCACTACCTAAAAAAGACAAGACAGCATAATAGATATATTTGCGAACAAAGTGCCAATAAATTTTGCACAATTTTTCATCTTCAGTGGAAAGGCTATCCATCAACATTTTTGCCATTCCATAAACACGAATATCTTTTGCAAATGTTCCCTCGGTAATAAAACGAACAAGGTAGGCACCTTGACGATTTGTTTTAACATTTGTTTCATAAAATTCATATGACACTTTTGCGGTCCCTTTTGCGACAAAGAAAGTAATGACAAATCCAATTGCCATCACAGCAAAAATTATTAAAAAGGAAAAGGGATTATTGAGAAATAAAAAGATTGGTTCAGTATTACTAGAAGAGATAGAAGAAAAACAATTGGAAAACAAAATTATCGCATAGACTAGGGAGAACAAACTGCGCAACGTCCCACCTATGGAGTATGAAATTAATGAGGCGAAATCTCCCGAGCCATTTGAACCTTCTTCCGCTTTTCGAAGCATGAGAATTGTCGTTTGACTTTCCAAAGATGAGTAAGGTAATTTCAAAGTTTTATCGCTAATACGAGTCTGCAAACGAAAATGAATATCCTCATTAGCATTAGCTATGAAATAATCCGTGATAGCGTTGCTAACACCAATTGCTAAACCGATGATAGCCATGACTAAAATAGTCATAATGATAGATTGATCGGAATTATTGGCAATAAGCATATCAATAATGTGTCCTGAAAAATAAATAAAAACATATGGCAATAAAGAATAACCAATAGCGTTGATAATAGTTAATGGAATAATGCCCTTGTGAAGTTGATGAGCATATTTTAATGAGCGGAGAAAATCTTTCATTATTAATTGTCCTCCTGATAATAAGAGGCTTGTATGGCAAACATGTTGGCGTATTCCTTGCCTAAAGTGAGTAAAGATTCATGAGTGCCTTCCTCTTGTACATGTCCATTTTTTAAATAGATAATGCGATCACAAAAGCGAGTGGAGGCGAGACGATGAGAAATAAAAATGGAAGTCTTATTCTGAGCGATAGATTGATATTGCTCATAAATCTGTCCTTCAGCGATAGGATCAAGAGCGGAAGTTGGCTCATCAAGCAAAAGTAACTTACCATCGCGATATAAGGCTCTCGCCATCAAAATCTTTTGTGTTTCGCCACCCGAAAAATCAATGCCCTTATCACTAATATTCTGTGAGATAAAAGAATGTTCTTTTTGAGGCAAACTAGCAATTTTTTCGCTAATTCCTGCCTCTTTTAGACATTTTTGTAATTTCTGTTCATCGGGGTAAAGGCTGCAAGATATTACTTGATCAAGAGGATAAGCGAGAAGATTTACTTCCTGATTAATGACGGATAAAAGGGTGCGATATTCTTCGGAATTAAAGCTTGTAATATCCACTCCTCCAACAAGAATCTTTCCGCTCGTGGGCTTGTATAATAAGGATAGTAATTTGATAATTGTGCTTTTACCAGCCCCGTTTTCTCCTACTAGGGCAATTTTTTCGCCTGGCTTGATATGAAATGTCAAATGCTCAAGTGTGGGCTTGTCCATACCGGGATAAGTAAAACTCACATCTTCAAAATCAATCGATAATACATTTGGTAGTTCTTTTAGGTCATAACCAGTTTGAGAAAAGGAAGATGGTTTTTCAATGTAATCGATAAAAAGAGCTGTTTCCTTTGAACCATTTAAAAGTTGCGAAATACCATTATTAATGCTTGAACAATAAGTAGAAAGACCATTGAGAATGCTGATGTAGAGAGCAAAAGAGGCGATATCAATTTGACCAGAAATTACAGCCTCAACAAGAACAAAATAACCGAGAAAATCACGGAGAAAGCCAAAAACACAATTTGATAAATTGGGCAAAATAAGCACATGATTTTGGAAATGATTATATTTCTCAAATAAAGAAACATTCTTTACAAAAAGAACATGAAAAATGTTTGCCAAAGAATAATTGCGAATATCCTTGCCCGCTGAAGAATTTTTTGTCGTGTTATATAGATATTCCATCACTGATTGAGGCTTAGCAATTTTTCCAACCCTTTTTTGATAGAGCAAAGAGGAAAAGAAGCTTGCTCCAATTGATAGAGCCGTCGCCACAACAAGAATAATTAGAATTAAATAGGAGCCAAAACCAGACGTGGCTAAATACACAATTAAACCTAAGATACCTACTAAAGAGGCGATGGAACCTTTAAACATTAATTCCACTCCACGCCAATTGCCATATAATGCTGATTCAGCCTTTTCTTTTTCTTGCTTCAATTCATTAGATTCATAAACTTCATAATCACAGGTTAAGGACTTTTCATACATTAAATGGAAAAATCTTCTGAGTCGAAGAAAAGTCCCACTCCAAGGAGCCTTTGTGGAGAAATAAATGCTAATTATACTTAAGATGATAAAAGCGGTTAACAAACCAACGAGCCATAAAGAATAATAAAGATAATTCTTGCTATCTTGAAGAAATCTAATCGCAATATAGGGGATAAAAAGAAGAGGCAAAGAAGCTGCTACATTAAAAATTGCGTTGAAAATGACGACGAATATGTAAGATTTATCACATTTCCACGCTTGATGGTAAATAAATTTTAAACAAGAGAATACTCCTCTTTTTTTCTTGGCTTTAATCATATGCACTAATAATAGAGAGAATTTTTTTATATAACAAGAGAATAAATGTTGCGAAACCAGTGGTTGTCAAAATTCAATTTTTAGTTGTCAAAAAAAAGTAGGTAAATATGTTACCTACCTTGATGAATAATAATCAGACTTCTGGCCAAGAAATTATTATTTTTCTTATCCTTGAGTTTGTTGAACAACTTCGCTAACTTGATTAGTAGCGGCCGTTGTCATTGAAGTAAAAGCAGCCGTTAAACAAGCGCTGAGTGTTCCGAATAAGATGAGAACAAGAATGACTCCCAAAAGTGAACCTTTTAGTTCTGACATGTTTTCTCCTTTCTATGAATAATATCCGATAATAGCTGATCTCTTAATCGCGATAGTCATGGGTTCCTTTGATATCACAATTGTAGAGATCTCGCGAGAAATTTGATAATCGACCACATCGCCAAATTGGGGATGACAATTCGACAAACATTGAAAAGAAATAGCGTAATGATCTTCAATCTCTTCAATGATCCTTTCATCAATAGTGCCATAATGACTAATTCGATAAGAAATAGCCACTGATTGGGCATCGAGATTACTAAATGCAAATTGAATAGAAATTAAATCAATTCCAAAAGCAAAGAAGAGAGCCACAAATATCATTGAAAGAATCAAACCGATTTTATAGGACATTGACCATTTCCCCCACTACTGAAATAATGCTAATCGAAAGAATCAAAACTATGGCACCAGCTCCAAATAAGGGAAAAGCAGTGAGATTTTCCAACGACTTTTTCTTTCTTTCTTTTTGCTCGTTGTT
>JBAYZW010000066.1:0-5027 GCA_041672305.1 Bacilli bacterium | reverse complement strand
TAGATGATTTTAGAAATAAAAAATATCACTTTCTAGTAACGACAGCAATTTTAGAAAGGGGGGTGACAGTAATGAATTTGCAGGTCATCATTTTTTTGGCTGATCATTCAATTTTTTCATCTTATTCCTTGGTGCAAATCTCTGGAAGAGTAGGGCGTAAAAAGGAAGCACCAGAAGGGAGAATAATTTACCTTGCAAATGAAGAAACAAAAGATATTCGCCAATCAATTAGAGATATTCAATCCGCCAATAAAAATTTGCAAAATCTGTTTAAAACCGATACATAATTGGAATGTATATAGTTTTTTTCATAAATCATGTTCTATTTGCTCAAATTGTCAAAATAGATTGATTCCCCTTTTTTGCAAATTTAGTGTTCTTAATATTTCATGCCTGTCAATATATAAATATGATGATGACATTAAGACATTCCTTTATCAATTGAAAGGCTGCTATGATATTGAACTTGCTCCTATTTTTCTAGAGCGATTTGCCAAGGAGTTACATTATAGATATCACGATTTTTATCTCGTACCTGCGCCATCATTTTATGAAGACAATCTCAAAAGAGAATTTAAACATGTGGAAGAGATCTTCAAACCATTAAACTTGCCATTCTTATCAATTGTTGAAAAAATTGCGCCCTATAAACAGGCTGATCATAATAAGTCGCAAAGAAAAGATATTGGACATTATTTAAAATTGAAATCAGATGATAAATTGTATGGTAAAAATATTTTGATTGTTGATGATGTTTTTACGACTGGCTCTACTGTTAAGGCAATTATTAGACTATTAAAAGAGTTAGAGCCAAAGAAAATTGAGGTCCTTGTGATGAGTAAGGCATTCCTTAATTAACCTGCCGTAATTTAACTTAAACTATGAAATAGTGTTAGACTAATCAACTCTCGAATGATAAGATAGGTAGGCAAATGTTAAGAACATTTATGATATTAGAAAGGCACATTCTTATTGTGTTGGTGAAGTAATTATGGGATTTTTCGACAAACGAATGTTGAATCAATATGAAAGAGAGGCTACAAAAGTTCTTGCTTTAGAAAAAGAAATGGCCGCTCTATCTGATGAAGAATTGAGAGCAAAAACTCCGTATTTTAAGGATTTGCTTGCTCATGGTAAAACTCTTAATGATATAAAAATTGAAGCTTTTGCTGTTGCGCGAGAGGCGGCTAAAAGAACTTTAGGTGAATTTCCGTATAAAGTTCAAATTATTGGAGCCCTTGTTCTTCACGCTGGCGATGTCGCTGAGATGAAAACTGGTGAAGGTAAGACTTTGACAGCAACGATGGCTATTTATTTGAATGCTCTTGCAGGCAAGGGTGCTGAAGTCGTTACTGTTAATGAATATCTGTCACAACGTGATGCTGATTGGATGGGTCAGATTTATCGCTTTCTTGGTCTAACTGTTGGTGTTAACTTAAGAAGCAAAACAACAGAAGAAAAAAGAGAGGCTTATCTCTGCGACATTACTTATACAACAAATGCTGAACTTGGATTTGATTATCTAAGAGATAATATGGCTGTTGATATGGAGCATCGCGTTTTGCGCGGACTCAATTATTGTATTGTTGATGAAGCCGATTCTATTCTTATTGATGAATCGAGAACGCCTTTAATTATTTCTGGTGGTGCTAAGACCTCTGCTTCGCAATATACTGTCGCTGATCGTTTCTGCAAAGCTTTAAAAAAAGAAAGAGATTTTGTCATTGATGTTAAAGAAAAAACTGTTAATTTGACTGATGATGGAAATGTTAAAGCCGAAAAAATGTTTGGCATTAAGAATTTATACAATCCTGAATTCGCTGATTTAGTTCATCGAATTCATAATGCTTTAAAAGCTAATTATATTATGGATCGTGATGTTGACTATCTTGTTGATGCTGAAGGTCAAGTTCAAATTATTGATCAATTTACTGGTCGTGTGCTTCCTGGTCGTGAATGGTCTGATGGTTTGCATCAAGCTGTTCAAGCGAAAGAGAATGTTACCATTAAACAAGAAACTGTTACTATGGCCACAATCACATATCAAAACTTTTTCCGTTTATTTAAAAAAATGTCCGGCATGACTGGAACTGCTAAAACCGAGGAAGAAGAATTTCAAAAAATTTATAATATGCGCGTTATATGTATACCGACCAATAAGCCGATTGCTCGTGTTGATGCGCTTGATTATGTTTATGCCCACAAGGCTCCAAAGTTGGCCGCTTTGGTTAAAGAAGTTAAGGAAAGACATGAGAAAGGACAACCGATACTTATTGGTACTGTTTCAGTCGAATCTTCAGAAGAAATCTCAGCTTTATTAACTTCTGCCGGATTAGAACATGAAATGTTAAACGCTAAAAATAATGCTCGTGAAGCTGAAATTATTGCTCACTCAGGTGAAAAAGGTCACATTACTTTAGCTACAAACATGGCTGGTCGTGGAACAGATATTAAGATTAATGATGAAGTAAGAGCTCTTGGTGGATTGTGCGTGTTTGGAACAGAACGCCATGAAGCACGACGTATTGATAATCAATTAAGAGGTCGTAGTGGACGTCAAGGTGATCCTGGTTTCTCTCGTTTTTATGTTTCATTTGATGATACATTGCTTATTCGTTTTGCTGCCGATAAATATCGCGATTGGATTCAAAAACAATTTGGTGAAGAAGCCCTAGAAATGAAAATGGTAAGCAATATGATTACGAGCGCTCAAAAGAAAATTGAAGGAATGAACTTTGATACGCGTAAAAACTTACTTGATTATGATGATGTTTTGGCGAAGCAAAGACAAATTATCTATGATAAAAGAGATCGCATTATAGAAGGCAAAGATATTAAAGATATTATTGAAGAAGTTTTTGATACAACAGGTAATTTTTTGGCGCATAAGGCTGTGCCAGTAGGAAGTCGCGAACAATTGGTTTCTGGAGATTTATTAATTAAACAAGTTGAACCAAGATTTTTGCCGAGCGGTTCCATAAAAAAATCTTTATATGAAGAATCGCCAGTTGAAGATTGTGGACCTGATTTAGGTTTTATTCTTCAAGCTCGTTATGAAGAGCGAAAAAAAGAGTGGCCAACAGATGTTGGTGAGAAAATTGAGCGCGCTATTGTTCTTCACACTATGGATCAAAACTGGACCAAACATATTGATGCAATGGCTCGTTTGCGCGAGGGAATCCATCTTCGAAGCTACGCTAATGTTAACCCATTACAGGATTATGTTAATGAAGGATATCGAATGTTTAAGGAGTGCCTTGAAATATCATCTGTTGATGCTGTTTTAAATCTTCTGAACATTAAAGTTGAACCTCGTGAAGAAACTAAATCAAATGATGTTGTCTCTGAACAAAAACCTGGCGAATCCGCAAAGGAGAATAACTAATATGAAAGACATTGTTGCAATTAAACAACAACTTTGTGCTGCTGGCGAGAAAATCCGTCAGCTCGGGTCTTCTCTTTGACTTTGATGAATTAGATTCTGAAGTTAATGAATTAAGCAAGAAAAGCGAGGAGCCTGATTTTTGGAGTAATTCTAGTGCCGCACTTGAAGTTATTTCGCGTCTTAAGTACTGTAAGGATTTAGTTGTTAAATATCGTAAGATGTCTAATGATTTTGAAGATTTATCAGAATTATTATCGTTAGGTGACGATTCCATTCTCGATCAAATTGATGAAAATCTTCTTTTGTTAACAAAAGATGTTAAAGATTTCGAATTGCAAATTCTTTTTAACGGGGAATTTGATAATTTAAACGCCATCATGGAAATTCATCCTGGGGCTGGAGGAACAGAAGCTCAGGATTGGGTTAGCATGCTTTACCGTATGTATATGTGTTATGCCGATTCTCATCATTTTAAAATTGCGCAAATCTATTATGAACCAGGCGAAGAAGCAGGAATTAAATCAGTAACATTTAAAATTACGGGTTCTCATGCTTATGGCTTATTAAAAAGTGAAAAGGGTGTTCACCGATTGGTGAGAATTTCTCCTTTTGATGCAAATAAAAGACGTCATACTTCCTTTGCGTCGGTCAATGTTATTCCTGAATTTAAGAATGACAATATTGATGTGCAAATCAATGACGCTGATTTAAAAATTGATACTTATCGAAGTGGTGGAGCGGGTGGCCAAAATGTTAATAAAGTAGAAACAGCTGTCCGTATTACTCATCTTCCAACAGGAATTGTTGTTTCTTGTCAAATTGAACGGAGTCAACTTTCAAATCGTGAAGTCGCAATGCAGATGTTAAAAGGAAAACTATATCTGCTTGAATTAGAAAAAAGAAACAATGCATTAAAAGGTATTGTAGGTGAAAAAAAGAATATTGAATGGGGAAGCCAGATTCGCTCATATGTTTTTTGCCCATACACTTTAGTTAAAGATAATAGAACGGATTACGAAGAGGGAAATGTTGCCTCTGTAATGGACGGCAATATTGATGGATTTATCTATTCGTATTTACAAAAGGAGGCTAAAGAAAATGAAAAAAATAGTAACAAAAAGTAGCGTTAAAGAATATTTTATGCAGATTTTAGTTGTTATTTTAGGATCTTTTTTGTTGGCTTTTGGCAATATCGTTTTTCTTAGCCCAGCGATGATTAATGCCGGTGGATTAAATGGTATCTCTATTATTGTTAAATCCTTTTTCGCTGAAGGATATCAAGATATTGTTTATAATATAACAACAGCAGTTCTATCTATTGTGCTTTGGATTGTAGGTTTAATTTTTATCGGAAAAGATTTTGCGATTAAAACTCTTTTGTCAACGATTATGGTTCCTGTTGCTACTTGCTTTTTTACCTTTGTTCCAGGTGTTAGTGATTGGTGTCAAAATATTACCTCCGCTATTCTTTCAAATCCAATGGAAACGGGTGAGATTCTTTTAGCAGGTATTACAGGTGGCGTTATCGTCGGAGTGGGAGTGGCTATTACCTTTGTTGGTGGTGGCAGTTCTGGCGGTGTTGATGTTTTGAGTTTTATTTTAAATAAATATTTAAATATTAAACAATCAATTGGAAGTTTTA
>JBAYZW010000065.1:0-5129 GCA_041672305.1 Bacilli bacterium | reverse complement strand
CCCGTCTTCGGTGGATAAAAATTATATTTATGATGTTTATCTCATCGCTGTTGAGGCCATTTCTCAATTGTCAGAAATTTCGACTTTTGAATCAATTGTGAGCGTTAATTCTATTGAGATTATTGAGTATTGTGTGGGGGAATTTATTTATAGCGTTGCCATTCGCACTCCTGAACAAATTGAAGAATTTAAAAATAATGAAGGAATTAAGACCTCAATGGCCTCAATTGTCGCTGATAAATATTTAACTCTCTCTAAATTTCAGCATCAAGAAAAGCGAGTTACCAATTCCTATTTTCCGCCAATTTCTTCTTTAAGTGTCTATCTTAATTTCACTTTGAATATCTTACAAAAATATGATAAAAACGATCCCGCTTCAACTCTGATTACAGATCTTTTATCTAAATCACTGAGCATCGCTAAATGTTCCCTTTCCTTACTGGTTGAAGGTTTTGAAACCGAAGCTTTTTCTTCCTGGAGGACTCTTCACGAATGCGAATGCACTCTTATTTTGTTGGAACATTTTGGCTCCCCATTAATTAATATTTATTTAAAGCATATGGAATATGGCATTGCTTTTAAAAACGGCATGGATGATAAAGAAAAGCAGACTGTTATTTTCAACAATATGAAAGAAGAGATGAAACAATATAATCTGAAGAGTAAAGATATTAAAAAATATATTGAATATGGCTGGCTATATGGCATTAAGGAATTCAAGGATGATCCGTCTTATAAACTCAATTTCCGCGACGGATTAGAAAAAATTGCGGGTTTATCGATGTACGCCACTCGTTATGAGATGAGCTCGGAAATTATCCATAGTACACCAATGCTTATTTATTCTAAAAAAGAATACTTCTACTATGTGACATTACTCAGCTTGTATGAATCATTCTTTCGCCTTGAAAAAGTCTTCGTTTCCTTATTTTCAAAATGTGTGAGTGAAGAGCAGATGAAACGCTACGAGACAATGCGCAATGTCTACTATGCGCAATTGGTAAATATTCATAAGCGGGAAGCTGGTAATTTTAAATCATGGCAAGAAAAGAACAAGAAAAAAGGGAATTAAAATTCCCTTTATTTTTTTATTTTCTCAGCTGTTATCACACATCAGCGTAACAAGAACCACCGATAAATTCGCGCATCAAAGAATTGCATGGCACCCATTCATCGGGTAAATCATCAAAGAATTTTAACATTCTAATGAGGCGTTCAGCGATGGGGAAATATTCGCTTTCAACATCGATAACTTCTAGAAGAGGAAGAGCGTATTTTCTCATACAACTTAACTCATAAGTTAAGAAAGAATTGAAAACATAATTAGCGCCTTCTTGCGTATTATAAATCCATTTAAATTCACCGCGTCGAACGCTTGACCACATCGACATCGTTTCAATGGCGCTACTCCCACGGAATTGATAATCGCGAACGATTCTTCTTAAGAGTCGTAAATCAGTTAAGGAAAGAGGGTTGTGGTTGTCGATGCTAACTTGAGCTTGAGGAGCAATAAAAATTTTAAATTTCTGATGGCTAGGAACAGAAGCTGTCATTCGTTCATTTAAAGCATGAATGCCTTCAATAATAATTGGTTGGTCAGAATCAACTTTCAAAGTTCGACCTTTAACGCGATGACCAACTTTAAAATCAAATTTTGGTAAGTCGACAGACATGCCACAAATTAAATCGGAAATGTTTTGGTTGAATGTTTCAATATCCAAGGCATCAACAGATTCTAAATCAGGGTTTCCATCAGCATCTTTGGGAGCTTCGTTTTTAGGACGATAATAATCATCCATCGAAATACGAATTGGATTAATGCCACGAGAGAGAAGTTCAATTCTTAAACGATTAGCAAAGGTTGTCTTTCCGGAAGATGAAGGACCAGCAATACAAATGAGGCGAATGCTCTCTTTATCATTTTCAATCATGTCACCTAATTCGCAAAATTGTTGATTGTGTTTGTGCTCGCAAAGATTGATAAAATCAATTGGTCCGCCTTCTTCAATACGCTTGTTAATTCCAACGATAGTGTCACCGCCGGTGGCTTTAGCCCATTGATGAGCGCGCTTTAAGGTTTTTCCAAAAGTTGGAGCATCCTCAAAAGGAGGAATTTCGCCATTACATTCGGGGCGAGGATATTGAATAATGATCCCAGGATGATAGAATTTAATTTTCCATTTTCTAATATATCCAGTCGATGGAACCATGCGATTATACATATAATTGATATAGCCATTGCAATTATAAATATGAGCGGTTTTTTCCGGGCGATATTCTAAGATATCAACCTTGTCTTTATAACCTTCTTCGGCAAAAATACGTCCAGCTTCTTCCTTGCTGACGATACTCCTGACAAGAGGAAGATCTTGTTCGATAATTTTTTCCATTTCTTCAATTAAATCTTTGACCATGGAATTGGTGCTGCTCACCCCAGGAGTGAGAATCTGCATGAAAATAGAACGAGAGACGTTATAAGAAAAACGAATTTCGAGTTCGGGATGAATGTTGCGCATCGCCATCGCCACTAAAAAGCGAAGAGATGCCTCATATGATGGTTTAGCGTCGCGATCCTTGACGGTGAGAGGGACGATGACTGAATCCTTATTAATGGAATAAGTTAATTCGCGAACTCTCTTGTTGACATAAGCGCAGATATAATCGCGATTATCACCGACGACTTCAAGCACGCTAACTGGTTTATCGTATGTTTTTGTTTCCTGATTAAAGGTCACGTTAAATGACATATTATTGCCTCCTTAGATATAAAACTAGCACATTGATTTTATATAACGAAGCGTCATTATGCAAACAAAATCATCATAATCCCTCTCTCCTTTCGTCTTATATCGATTAATAAGGAAAGAAAAATGTTATTTCTCTTTCTCACTAAAAAGACGATACGACCTATTTCTATTGAAATTTGTGGGGAATATTAGGATAATATTACCTAGTAAGATATAAGGAAAAAAAGAGATATGAGAAAAACAAACATGGTATATATTCAATCAGGCGGACCAACATCGGTTATCAATTCTTCTCTTTACGGAGCAATTTTAGAGGGAAAGCGCCATCCAGAGGAAATAACTCATATTTATGGTTCACAGCATGGTATCGAAGGCTTGATTGATGATGATCTCATTGATTTAGGTTTAGAAGATAATGATCAGATTGAACTTCTCCTTCAAACTCCGGGTTCAATTCTTGGCACAACGAGAAGAAAACTCCCGAAGGATTTTCATGATGAAACATATATGAAAATTATTGAAAATTTAAAGAAACACGAAATTAGATATGTCTTTGTCAATGGTGGCAACGACTCAATGGATACTTGTTATAAACTCTCTCTTTTAGTCAAAGAATTAAATCTTGATATTATCGTCGTCGGTGTGCCAAAGACTATCGATAATGATTTGGCGTGTACTGATCACTCTCTTGGCTTTCCGAGTGCCGCAAAATTTGTCATCAACGCCATTAATGGTTTTGCTATGGATGCCAAATGTTTTAAAAAAGGTAAAATTCACATTATTGAAATTATGGGTCGTAACGCTGGTTGGCTTACGGCTGCTCCTGATTTATTGCCTGAAGATACTAGACCCCATCTTTTCTATATTCCTGAACGGCCTTTTGACCTTGAGCAATTTCTTGTCGATGTCAAAAAAGTTTATGATCGCGTTGGTTATGCCTTGGTCGCTATTTCTGAAGGCATTCAATTTCCTCGCGATATGTCACATGTCCGCGTCGATGGTTTTGGTCACGCTCAATTAGGTGGTGCGGCTGCTGATTTATGCAATATTGTCGAAGACCGTCTTAATCTCCCGACTCGTTCAGTCGAATTATCTTTGACACAAAGAGCTTTTCCAGCTTTTATTTCGCAGACTGATCGCAATGAAGCGATTCGCACTGGAGAAATTGCCGTTCAAACCGCTCTACAGGGCATCACAGGTAAAATGATTATTTTTAAACGTATTTCTACTCATCCATATATCATTAATTATGAACTTGCTGATTTGAGTAAGATTGCTAATGCTGAAGCACGCATTCCTAGTTCCATGATGTGCGACAATACTCGCATGGATGATTCTTTCCGTGAGTATCTCTCTCCTTTAATTGAAGGAGAAGTGACTTTAAAATGTCAAAATGGCATTGCGGAAGTAACAAGATTAAAGAGGATTGCCCCCAAGGAATAATCATGAAAGAAAGATATTTGAAACTAAATATTTATTATCAAGTATCGTTATGGTCATTAATAAGTCTATTTCTTTTATTAGTGATGACGAGCTGGTTATTTTTTGTTGGCTATATCGACATCCCATTAGGAATTATTTTAGGCGGATTGATTGGCGTCGCAAGTTATTTTATTCTCGCCTTGATTGATAAGAAAGAATTAGAAAAACATCATTCATTTGGGAGTATTATCGTCGCGATTGGGCGCATTCTTCTCTTATTAGTGGCGATGATTGTAGCCGCTTATTTGTCTTATCAACTAAACATTAAAGTCCTTAATATATTTGCGATTATGGGTGGTTATTTGCTGCCTCTTATCGTTTTATTAATTCTCACCTTGAAAAAGAAGAGAGGTGATATCAATGTTTGATAATTTTTGGGACATTGATTTATCTGGTGAAATCATTTCTTCTTTGATTGTGATGAGTATTATTATCATCTTATCAATTATCATTGGTATTATGGCTCATTTTCAGAATCCTTTGAAACGACCGAAAGGACTTCTTTTAGTGGCAGAAATGGGCGTTGAATATTTTGATAATTTTGCTCGTGATATCGTCGGCACTAAACTTCCAGGCATGGGCGCTTTTGTGATGGCAATAGCCTCCTATCTATTCCTTGCTTTTATCTTTGGTTTAACAGGGTTGCCTTCCCCAGTGACAAACATGGCCGTTCCTCTCTCTTTGGGATTGATTTCTTTTCTCGGTATTCATATTACTGCTATTCGCTTTAAAAAGTGGCGTTATTTTAAACGTTTTATTGATCCAATTCCTGTTTTTTTACCCGTTAATCTTCTTTCGATGTGGGCTCCGTTACTATCGTTGACTCTCCGTTTATTTGGCAACGCCATCGCGGGTTGGGCTTTAATGTCAATCATTTACTATGGATTGGACAATTTAGCG
>JBAYZW010000064.1:0-5161 GCA_041672305.1 Bacilli bacterium | reverse complement strand
ATCAAGGGCTCCGGAATTGATGAGCTTAGTGATTTGCGTTTCGGTCATTTTGAAGCTAAATAAGCGTGTGACAAAATCAAAAAAATTCTGATAAGGTCCACGCTCTCTTTCTTGAATGATTGCTTCCGCTAGTAGATCATTAACCCCACTGATAGATGTTAATGGGAATAGTAGGGCAGATTCCTTAATGACGAAATTCTTTTCAGAATAATTGACATTCGGAGGTAGAATATTAATTCCCATCTCTTTCATCTCTGAGAGATTATCAATGAACTTACTATCACTAGTCGATAGTCCTGTTTCTAGTAAAGCAGTATAAAATTCTAATGGGTAATGGGCTTTAAGCCACGCCATTCGACAAGTCAAAACTGCATAGACGACCGAATGAGAGCGATTAAAACCATAATCCGCAAATTTTAATATATCGCTAAAAACTGCTTTGCTAACGGCCTCGGTATGACCATTTTTCATTGATCCCTCGATAAATTCTTTTCCTAAGGCATTGAGTTTGGCTTTATCTTTTTTGCTGATGGCGCGTCGAAATAGATCGGCTTCAGCGGGAGATAAACCCGCCATTGTTGAAGCGATTTGATTGATTTGTTCCTGATAGACGATAATTCCATAGGTTGAAGAGAGAATATCCTTTAAATCATCAGAAAGATAAGTAATTTTCTCTAATCCATCGCGACGAGCCGCATAGTTTTTAACATAAGGCATGGGTCCAGGACGATTGAGAGCGATGAGGGCGACAACGTCTTCAAAACAACGTGGCTTTAGAGTTAGTATTCCTCTTTTCATCACCGAAGTATCAATTTGAAAAAGACCGATGTTATGACCAGAACAAATTAAATCATAGATTTCAGGAGTATCATAAGGAATGTTTTCCTTTTCAAGGTGAAGGTCAGGATGAGACTGATTGATTAAATTAACACAAGCGTAAACAGTCGTGAGATTGCGAATCCCTAAAAAGTCCATTTTGAGAAAGCCTTGTTCTTCGAGATATGCTGCCTCGTATTGGGAAATGAGATGATCGTTAAAATCCATCGAAACAGGAATAGCTTTTTCAATTGCCGTGTTATTTAAAATTACTCCCGCCGCGTGTTGACCAGATTGACGAGGAAGACCTTCAATTTTCCCCGCTAAAGAGACATATTCTTTGAAGTAAGGGTCGCTATCGACAATTTTTTTGAATTCAGGGAGATATTTATAAGCTTGTCCTAATGAATAATGCGGATTGCTGATGGCTTTTGATAATAAGACGACATGGCGTTCAGGATATTGATAGACACGTCCGATGTCACGAAGAGCTTGTTTAGCAAGAATAGTCTGAAAAGTGACGATACCACTTACTTTGTCATTGCCGTATTTATCGCGCATATATTGGATGACATCTTCTCTTTTGATATCCATAAAATCGACGTCGATATCAGGCATACTCTTACGAAATGGATTGAGAAAACGCTCGAACAAAAGATGATATTTTATCGGATCAACCTCGGTGATATTCAAGAGATAACTGACAAGGCTTCCCGCTGCGCTTCCTCGACCGGCTCCCACTAAGATGTCATGAGTCTTAGCCCAATTGACATAATCTTGCACCAAGAGAAAATAATCCGAATATCCCATGGAACTGATTGTCTCTAATTCGTAATTTAAACGTTTGAGATAAACGTCGTCATTTTCAAGGTGATATTTTTTGAGAGTGGCAAAAGCCATCTCTTTTAATTCTTTGTCGCTATCTTTATCGGAATAATGCAACATCTCTCCTCGTTTCATCAAAAAGTGAAATTCACTTTGAGAAATCAAGGTAT
This sequence comes from Bacilli bacterium, assembly GCA_041672305.1. Classification (GTDB taxonomy): domain Bacteria; phylum Bacillota_I; class Bacilli_A; order RFN20; family CAG-826; genus JAAYDH01. The sequence continues at coordinate 3,350 of JBAYZW010000064.1, read as the reverse complement.
TAGTCAAGTCGATTTCTTTTTCTTGATAGATTTTATGATAATCGCTCTCGAGCATAAAATACTCTTGCCCTTGCGCCTTCTTTTCTTTAAGATTTGATCCTTCGCCGATAGCAGAGACAATCTTTAAGACAATCGCATCGTCTTTTTTAAGATACCGTAAGCGAGGAAAAGCAATGCAAGAATAATTATATTCAGTGGCAAATTGGCGAACCCTATTGGCGAATTTCTTTTCCTCGAGACTGGTAATCTCGACGCCGAGATAAAACTGATTTGGAAAGAGAGTGGCAAAAGAGAATAACCATTTAGTAAAGGAAGTATCAGCTTTCTCAAGGGAAGAAAAACGCTCTTTAAAAAGACCATGATTAGTTTCAATAACACAAGCTAGACCGCCTTGATTAGCTTTTAATGTTTCAATGGTGATCGCATTTTTGCTCAATGTTGTGGTTAAAGTGATGAGATGAAGGTAGCCTTCTTCATTGAGAGCAAAAAGAGACAGCGAAACATTATCAACAATTAAACTCAAACCGACGAGATAAGGCTTTTTCATCTCTTCCATGGCGTGAACAAACTCAGGAACGCCGTACATATTGTTAATATCAGTAATCGCCACGCCAAAATAATCATTCGTGGTGACGGCCTTGCTGATTTTTTTAATCGTTAATCCGCTTTGCAGAAAAGAATAACTAGTAATAATGTGGAGAGGAGCGAATTTACTCATATTAATAGTATATTCATTTATAAGCTTTTTTTAAATAAAAAAGGTAACCAAAAGGCTACCTTTTAATTTTCCTGTAACAATGGGTTAGAACAGTTTATCAAGCTCGCCAATAAAGCGTGGCAAGTCATCCAAACTATTGATTTTAGCCCCAGAGGCTTGAGCGTGACCGCCACCCTCAAACATCGCCGCCACTCCGTTGATGGCTTTTTCTTTGGAACGAATGGAAATTCTCCAGCACTTATCTTTGGGATCTTCAGTAATGGAGCACCAAGCATTAACGCCTTCAATATTGGCAAAGAGATTGACATTCTCCTTTCCTCGCTCTGTAGTAATCTTTAATTCATCTTGAATTTTCTTATCTAGGATATAGTAAGCAATCCCGTGAGGTGAAATGGTAAAGTGGTTTAAAATATAAGCGGTGACATAGAGATCATCAAGATGCTTTAAATACATCTTCTGATAGATTTTGCTTAACTCAATTTTTGATTCGAGCAAATACCCAGCGATGGCGAAAGTATGAGCGGAAGTTGAAGAGTATTGAAAACGTCCAGAATCACCAGCGATAGCAATATAAAAGTAGCTAGCTGCTTCTTTGCTCATCACATATTTACCTTTGAAATTGATGATGGCGTTGACAATATTTTCGGCTGCTGCGGCTCCATCTGTATTAACCATGCTCACATTGCCAAATTCTTCGACGCGAGGATGATGGTCAATACGCACTTTGAATTTTGCTTTTTTCCAACGGGGATCGCTGATGCGACTAATATTGGAGGTATCAAGGATAATAGCGAGAAATGGTTTTTTAAACCAATCCTCATTTAATTCATCCATGCGGGGAAAGATTCGAGGGGTAAAAGTAACATGATTATCACCTAAAACGCGAATTTCCTTTTGTGGGAAGTTGTCTTTGATCCATGTCGCTAATCCCATCTGAGAACCAAGAGCGTCATAGTCGGGCTTAGCATGGCGAAAAATGGCGATGCGATCATAGCGTTTGATGGCGCTATGTAAGCGGGAGATATTTTTACTATCCTTCTCCGCGTATTCTTTAAAAATGGTTTTGACAGGCATAATTATTTTTTCTCCTTTATGCACATTTGATAAGCGTCGCGAGCAATCATTACTTCTTCATCGGTGGGGATGACGGCGACCTTTATTTGACTATCTGGCGTGGAAATAAGAGCTTCTTTGCCATGAATAGTGTAGTTTAAATCATTATCGATTTTAACATGGAGAGCCTCACCGATAGCTTCGATGATTTCTCTTCGTGTTCGAGGTTCGTTTTCGCCGATTCCGGCCGAGAAGATAATGAGATCACAACCTCCTAATCTCACAAAGTATTGACCGATAAAATCAGCGATGCGACGAATGAAAATAGTGTTAGCTAGAATGCAGCGTTCATCACCTTTATCCACTCCCGCTAAAACATCACGACTATCCGAATAGTCACAGATTCCTAAGAATCCAGATTTTTTATTAAACATTTGGTAGACTTCCTCGGCTGATTTATGGGTCACACTGACAACATAATTGAAGACGCTGGGATCCATGTCGCCTGTCCGTGTGCACATCATAATACCACCTAGTGGTGTTAAACCCATGGAAGTAGCAACGCATTTGCCATCTTTAATGGCAGTAATGGAGGCTCCGCTACCAATGTGGCAAGAGATGATACGAGGGTGTTTGATGCCTTGAAGGTATTTAAGGCCTTCTTGAGAGAGATATTTATGGCTCGTTCCATGAGCGCCATATCGTCTAATATCATATTTTTCAGTTAATTCATGAGGAATGGGAAAGATATAATCTTGAGGTTCCATGCTCTGGTGAAAAGCCGTATCAAAAGTGGCGATGGCGGGACAAGAAGGAAGAACTTCTTTGAAAGCTTTATAACATGTCAAGTGAGCTTGATTATGCAAGGGAGCTAAAGGAATTAAAGATTGGATTTTAGCTTCAGTATCGTCATCAAAATAAGCGGAAGAAGAAAAGTATTTGCCTCCTTGAACGATACGATGGCCAATTGCCTTAATATCATTAAAATTTTTAATGATTCCTTTTTCTAGTAAAGCATTAAGAACTGTTCGCGCTGCGACGGCGTGATTGGGAAAAGCCGGAAAAGTCTGATCTTTTTTTCCATCATATTTGATGGTAAAGATGCCATCTTTTAATCCAATTCTTTCACAATTTCCCGAACATATTATCTTTTCTTCGGGCATCTCATATAATTTGAATTTTAATGATGAACTGCCGGAATTGATCGTCATGATTTTAGCCATTATTCATTACCTCTTAAAACGCTGTTTATTATTACATAATTAACCCCTTGTTTCAATTCTTATACTTAATTTATATGAAAAAAGAAAGGACCTGAGCAAACTCAAGTCCTTTTCGTTTTAATCATCTATTGATTAGCGTTGATTAAGAGCTTTCTTTTTACGAATGATAAAATAGGTGGCAATTCCCACGGCGGAGATGGTGGAGAAGAGAATCGCTAAAATAATGGCTGAATTACTATTGACTACTCCGCTCAAAATTGTCGAACTACTCGAACCATCAACGGCTAATAGACGGAGTTGAGCAATAATATCAACATAAGAAACATCAATGGCAGAGCCAGCTGTATCTTGGTAAT
>JBAYZW010000063.1:0-5282 GCA_041672305.1 Bacilli bacterium | reverse complement strand
ATGATTATTATCTCTTAAAAAACATTTTGCTTATTACCAAGAGACCAACACCTATAAATGTCGTTAAAGTTGATTATTCAAAAGGAGCGAGAATAACCGATGCTTTTTTTCAAACGCAATCAACAACTGATTATAATGGCGTTTATCAAGGAAGATACATTGATTTCGAAGCTAAAAGTACAAAAAATAGAACGAGTTTTCCTCTTGCTAATATATCATCACATCAAATTGATCACTTAAAACATGTCATACATTTTGGGGGAATTGCTTTTTTCATTATTCAATTCGAATTTTATAATGAAATCTACCTTTTAGATGCTTCATATGTCATTGATTTCTATGAGAAGGGGAAAAGAAAGTCAATTCCTTTTTTTGAAATAAAGGAAAAAGGACGTCTTATTAAGCAAGGCTACAATCCACGTCTAAACTACATTGAAGCTATAGATTATATGTATTTCAAAAAATAAGCAATTTAGCCTTTATATTTGCAAAAACCATGTATTTTACAGTCTAAACAATGGGGTTTTCTCGCTGTACAAAAATAACGACCAAAATGAATTAGTTGGTGATGGGTTTTGATCCAACAAGACTCATCAATCAACTTTTTTAGTTTCATTTCAATTGTATAGGGATCATCATCTTTCTTAACAATACCCAAACGTTTAGTTATTCGAGAAATATGTGTATCAACTGGCAAATCAGGAATATGAAAAACTTCTGCTCGGATAACACCAGCTGTTTTATTTCCAACTCCAGGAAGTTTTTGAAGAAGTTCTTTGTCAAACGGAACGATATAATCAAAATCGTCACGTAATTTCTGAGCAATTCCTATAATGTTGCGAGCTTTGTTTTTATATAAGCCAAGTGGATGAATAATATTCTCTATTTCTTCAATCCGTGCTTCAGCTAATTCATCAATTGTACGATATCTATTGAATAACCTACTAGAAACTATATTTACCGCAATATCAGTCGATTGAGCAGATAACATAACTTCAATGACAAATTCATAATCTTTTTCGTGAATCAATTCGCATCCAGCGTTGGGAAATAGTTCATCAAGATATTCTGTTAAGTGTTGAATTTGTTTTTTAGTCATTATCTTTATCAATCCAAGGCGTCTTGGCAATTCGAATAGTTTCTTCCAAATTTTTATTCCATTCTTCGTTTCGGCTTGAAACACCATCGGTTTCAATATCATCGCGAGTTGACCAGGCCAATAAAATCTTGTCGACAGAACGTAAAGACTTCTTTCCTTTATTTAACGCTTCTTTTAAAGCATTAATAATCATTTCATCCGAATATCCATAAGATACCCACTCACGAATTTTAGCAATCTCAACTGGAGCCAATTGTCTTCCGAGAAGTTTGCCAAATTCACTATAGATATTATTGAGTTCTTGTTTTACTTCTTGGGAAGACTTATTTTGGTCTTCCTTTGACAAAGTTATTTGAAATTCACGATACAATTTAACTTTAAGAGGATTTAAAGTTGTAATGGTTTTTTTACCTTGAGCAATATATTCAATAAATCCGCGAGTCAATAAAACAGCCAGTATTTTATCAATTTCTTTAACATCCAAAGACATTTTTAAAGAAAGAAGATCAGCAGTGACAAAGGGGTTCCCCAAAGAAATCAAATGATCAATCATAAAAATTGTCACTAACTCTTTTTCGTTAATTTTTAATTTTTTATAGTTCTCTAATAAGAGAAAGCGGAAATCAATTGCTTCAGAAACCATAATCACCCATGTGCAATTACTCTATCATATCCAATAAATAATGAATATTATATTCATCAAATTTTTTAGCTATTATTTGCTTATCTTTGTTTTTTATTTTGTGAATATCCTGTTTTATCTTTTCAATATTAAGTTTTAATAAAAGATATGAATATTTCTTCATTGCTCTTTTTAAAAGTTCATCAATTTCAAAATCAAGATCAAGAGAAAAACGAATGGCGCGCATGATGCGCAGAGGATCTTCTTTAATTCGCTTGAATGGATTGCCAACCATTTTTATCAAACGATGATTTATATCATCAATTCCATCGACATAGTCGATAACGCGAAAATGCTCATCCATATACATGGCGTTAATTGTGAAATCGCGTCGTTTATAATCTTTTTTTAATGTTGTGACAAATTTTATTCTTTCTGGATGTCGAGAATCACGGTATCTTTTCTCTGTTCTTAAGGTAGTAATATCAAATTTGTGTCCTTCAAAAAATAATTTTATTGAACCCAATTTATGAAAAGTATAATCAACCTGAAAGCGTTCGAGAAAAATTTTCATTTCAGCGGGTGTAGCATTTGTCACCATATCCACATCATCAATAGGGAGCGATAAAAGAAAATTTCGGACCGTTCCACCAACAAGGTATAAAGAATAGCCATTGTGTGAAAATACATCAAATAATTTTAAATAAATCGATAATTCCTCATCCATATTTTTATTATATGTGTGCATAAAAAAAGAGACAACAAGTTGTCTCCATTTTCTCTAAAAACTAATTTATTTATTTAACTTAGCTTTTAAACTCTTTGAAGGTCTGAACACGACAGTTTTGGACTCCTCAATGACGATACGAGTGTGTTTTTTAGGATGTGTTCCTTCTCTGGTCTTACGGGTTTTTGGTGCGAAGACACCAAAATTAGAGATATTAACCTCTTCCCCTTTAAGAACAGCTTTTTCAATCATTTCGAAAGAAACATCGACAGCAGCTTGTGCGTCCTTCTTTGAAATGCGAGCTTTTTCAGCAACAATTTCAATCAAGTCACGTTTGTTGAGCTTATTCATATAAATATCTCCTCTTGTTTTATATTCTACCACAAACAATAAAAAAGTAAAATAATCAAAAGTAGGTTGATTTTATTTCTTATTTCTTAGCACAATATTAATCGGAGTACCTTCAAAATTAAATGTCTCTCTAAGGCGATTTTCAATATATCTTTGGTAACTAAAATGCATGAATTTTGCATTGTTAACAAATAAAACAAATGTTGGAGGAGCAGAAGTGACCTGCGAAGCATATAAAATTTTTAATCGCCCACCATTAAAATTAGGTGTTTGATTCATTAATTGAGCATCTTGAATAACATCATTAAGCAAGCTTGTCTTGACTCTCGTATAATAGGCTTCGTGCACTAAATCAAGGGCTTTAAAAATGGTTTCAATGCGACTTTTTTTCAACGCTGAAACATAACAAATTGGGGCGTAATCAAGGAATTTGTATTCGTTGCGAATATGTTTAGTAAAATCGCTCATAGTATTAGTACTCTTATCAATTAAATCCCATTTATTAACAATAATTATGATGGCTTTATGAAGTTCGGTAGCATATTCAATGACATGCTTATCTTGAACAGTAATACCTTGATCTCCGTCAAGAACCAATAAAACAATTTCACTTCTTTCAATAGCTTTTAAAGCACGAATAGCGGAATATTTATCAATCGCTTCATAAACCTTTCCTCGTTTTTTTAATCCGGCAGTATCAATAACGATATAACTTTTCCCATCTTTTTCAAAAGGAGTGTCAATTGAATCGCGTGTCGTCCCTGATATATCGCTAACAATAACTCTATCAACATTCAGCATGGCATTGACTAACGATGATTTACCAACATTAGGTCGTCCTACTAATGAAAAAGTTATTTGATTCTCATCTACTTTTTCTTCATTGACTGGTAACAAATCAATGATTTTATTTAATAAATCGCCAATTCCGATACCGTGAGAACCGCTGACTGCCAAAGGTTCACCTAAGCCAAGAGAATAAAATTCTTGTGTATCAGAGATGTGAATTCCTTCATCAATTTTATTAACAACCAAAATAACGGGTTTTTTTACTTTATAAAGTAATTTCGCCACTAAACGATCATCAGATGTAACACCTAAATGAGCATCAGTAACAAAAACAATTACATCAGCCTCATCCATCGCAATTTGAGCTTGAAGACGAATTTGTTCCTGAAAAGGACGCTTTTCTAATTCAATGCCACCTGTATCAATGGCGGAAAATGTTCGGCCTAACCATTGGCATCGAGCATATAAACGATCACGAGTAACCCCTGCTTCATCATTAACAATAGCGTGTCTTTCACCAACGATACGATTAAAAATCGTTGATTTACCAACGTTTGGAGAACCAATAATCGCGACAATACCATTAGGCATTATTTTCTTTCTCCTTTAATTTCTCATCAATAATATCAAGAACTGTTTGCACCACTTCATCAACATTTAAATACGAAGTGTCTAATAACACCGCATCAGGAGCGGCTTTTAAGGGAGCAAAATCACGATGAGAATCAATATAATCACGTTTACGCACATCTTGATCAATTTCTTCAAGCGTACAAGGAATACCCTTGCTTAAATTTTCTTCATATCTTCGCACCGCACGTGTTTCGACACTCGCAATTTGAAAGATCTTAACTTCTGCATTAGGCAAAACATAAGTTCCAATATCTCTTCCATCCATAATAACAGAGTCTTTTTCCGCCATTTTTCTTTGGAGTTCCACTAGGGCTAAACGAATATCTTTATAAGAAGCAATATAAGAAACTTGAGACGAGACGCGAGGTTCACGAATTTGTTGAGAAACATCTTTTCCATTACAAATGACAATATGACCAGGTTTTAATTCAATGTGAACTTTGGGAATAAGAGCGACACAGGCTTCTTGATTTTGGCAATCGACGCCTTTCTCAAGGCAATACCATGTAAAAGCACGATACATCGCGCCTGTATCAATATATGTAAAACCTTTAATTTCCGCTACTTTTTTGGCAACTGTCGATTTTCCAGCTGCGGCTGGCCCATCAATCGCAACAGCAATTTTTGTCATAATTGATTCTCCTTAGTGAAAAGCAATGATTGCAAAACCAATTAATGCTCCTACCACTAGTAATGTTCCCAATGAAACAAGAGCGATAATAATGATTTTGCGTCTTTGTCTTTTTCTTAAAAAAACCACTTGTTTCTTTTCTTCTTCAAGAGTGTTGATAACTTGATCGATGGGAAGGGTGGAAGTGGTGTTTAAAGCCTTGTCAGAGGCATCTTTCTTTTTACTTAATTTGGGGGTTTCTAAAATGGGAGAATTATCTTTCGACAGAGACTGACGATATTTTTTATATTTCGTTACACGCGTTTCTTCCATAAACCTTATTTATTTTAGTTTACTAAAAATTAATATAATTTTATAGTCTCTTTTTGTTTTTTTTATATTTTATTTATTAATCATGTCTTTATCGATATAAAGGACTCGAAAAATATTA
>JBAYZW010000062.1:0-5341 GCA_041672305.1 Bacilli bacterium | reverse complement strand
AGCCGATAAAAATTATCTTAATTGCAGCGAAATTGATATCAATAAAAGTGGATTAATCAAAAAAATATCCACTAACGCTGGATTAAAAAAAGAAGCTGATATCGCACTGGGCAGTTATGTCTTTAGTCGCTCAGCTTTTGAAAAGATTCTCAAATTGTCAAAGGAAGTTTCCCTTCTTTATTCGTTGCGTAAAATGATCAAATATTGCATAGATGAAGGTCTTATCACTATCAACGCTTATGAATTCAAAGATTTTGTGGCTCCTATTTTGAATTTGAATGACTATATCAATCAATCATTAGCTTTATTAAATTACTCTCGGAGATCGCAATTATTCTTAGAGAATTGGCCAATTTATACTGTCACTCATAATACACCGCCTGCTCTTTATGGTCCGAAAGCCAATGTCAAAAATTGTTTTATCGCTAATGGCTGTATTATTAAAGGCAAGGTCCGCAATTCAATAATTTCTCGTGATGTTATCATCGAAGAGAACAGCGTGGTTGAAAACTCCATTATCTTTACCAAATCGATTATAGGTAAAGGAATAAAAATGAATTATGTTTTAGCCGATAAATCGGTTCGAATAACGGAATGCCATGATGTTGCGGGAGAGGAAGACAATGTCCTATTTATAGAACAAGGAGCCCATATTTAATGAAAATTGTAATGATTGCTAGTGAATCTAGGCCTCTATGTAAAACAGGTGGATTAGCTGATGTTGTTTATTCTCTTTCTAAAGAATTGGCGGTGATGGGTGAAGAAGTTTTTATCATCTTGCCCTATTATCGCTTTATTAAACAAACGACGCGTCCATCAGTCAAAAAAGTTTGCTCTTTTGTCGTCCCAATGTCCTGGCGTAGTGAACGAGCTGATGTTTACTATACTTATGATTCAGGCATTACCTTTTATCTTATTGATAATTCTCGCTATTTTGATCGCGATCATCTCTATGGCGATTGGGATGATAATGAGCGATTTGCTTTCTTTTCATTGGCGAGCAAAGAACTTCTTTATCATATTTCCTTAATCCCTGACATTGTTCATGTTCACGATTGGCATGCTGGAATGGTCCCTTGTCTTTTTAAAGAAGACATTTATGCTTCTGATTATTTTCGCAAAACTAAATTTGTTTTCTCGATTCATAATCCTGCTTTTCAAGGCATGATGTCTCCATCTTTATTGGGCGATTATTATAATTTACCAGCATCATTATATGAAAATGGAAGACTGCGTTTTAAGGATCAAATTTCAACTTTAAAGGCTGGAATTGAATATGCTGATAAAATAACGACTGTTTCTCCTAATCATCGTCAGGAACTTCTCACTCGTGAAGGTGGAATGGGCCTTGAATCTGTCTTGAAATACCGTGAATATGATTTTGTCGGAGTCCTAAATGGCATTGATTATCAAGAGTTTAATCCCCATGAGGATGGAATAATTGATTTTCCCTTTAACGGCGTGAACTTTTTAAAGCAAAAACAGGAAAATAAGAAAAAGCTATTTGAGCAAATGCATCTTCAAGATTTTAATCAGCCTTTATTTTCATTGATCTCTCGTTTAACATGGCAAAAAGGTTTGGATATCGTTCTCCCTACTCTTGAAGCTCTTGCTCAAAAAGGATCAAATATCGTCTTGCTTGGTTCTGGAGAATATCAATATGAACAAATGATGGAGGAAATTCGTCAAAAATATCCCCATCATATTGCCATTTATATCGGGTATAACGATAAATTGGCTCATCAAATTTATGCTAGTAGTGATTTCTTTTTAATGCCATCGCTTTTTGAACCTTGTGGACTGGGACAAATGATCGCTCAAAGATATGGCGCTTTGCCTATCATTCGTCGTACTGGGGGTTTAAAAGATTCCGTCATTTGTTATGATGGTTCAAATGAAAAGACCGCCAATGGATTTGGCTTTGATGATTATGATCAAGAAGCCATGAAAAACACTTGTCTTTATGCCTTAGACCAATGGCAAAACCTTTCTCTTCGCAAGCAATTGATGCGCAACGCTCTTAAAACCGATAATTCGTGGAGTAAAAGCGCGAGAGAATATTTAGCCATTTATCGAAGCCTTGAAACAAAAAAATAAAGGAGAACTTATGTCTTATAATCATCGAAAAATTGAAGAAAAATGGCATAAATATTGGGATGAACATCAAACATTTAAAACTGATATTTATGATTTTTCTAAACCTAAATACTATGTATTAGATATGTTTCCCTATCCATCAGGAGTTGGACTTCATGCTGGTCATCCTGAAGGCTATACAGCGACCGATATTCTCAGTCGAATGAAAAGAATGCAAGGTTTTAATGTCTTGCATCCGATGGGCTATGATTCTTTTGGCTTACCAGCCGAACAATACGCGATTCAAACTGGTCATAATCCCAATGGATTTACAGAAAGAAACATTGTCTCTTTCACCAAACAATTAAAAGAGCTTGGTTTTGACTATGATTGGACCAAAGTTATCTCGACGAGCGATCCATCCTTTTACAAATGGACACAATGGATTTTTAAACAATTGTTTCTTGATGGTTACGCCAAATATATTGATATGCCTGTTAACTGGTGTGAAGAATTGGGCACCGTTCTTTCTAACGATGAAATCATCGATGGAAAATCGGAACGCGGTGGTTATCCAGTCATTCGCAAAAATTTAAAGCAATGGGTCATTGATCAGCCTCGCTTTGCTGAAGAATTACTTGAAGGTCTTAATCATCTTGATTGGCCTGAATCAACGAAAGAGATTCAGCGAAATTGGATTGGCCGTAGCGAAGGCGCTACTATCTTATTTGATGTTGCTCACACGGATAAGAAATTTAAAGTTTTTACCACTCGGGCTGATACTCTTTTTGGAGCCACATATTGTGTTTTATCACCAGAGCATCCTTTAGTTAAAGATATTGTTACTTCTGAATGTCGTCTTGCTGTTGAGCAATATGTGCAAGAAGCGAGCCTTAAAAGCGAGATGGAAAGAACTTCACTTTCCAAAGAAAAGACAGGTTGTTTTTTAGGCGTTTATGCTGTTAACCCTGTTAATCAAAAGCTTTTACCAATTTATATCTCTGATTATGTTTTAGCCTCTTACGGAACTGGCGCAATTATGGCTGTTCCCGCTCATGATAGTCGCGATTATGCTTTCGCTAAGAAATTTCATCTTGATATTATTCCCGTTTTAAGTGGTGGAGATGTCTCTAAAGAGGCCTATGAGGGTGATGGTCTTCATATTAATTCGCAATTTCTTAATGGGCTCAATAAAAAAGATGCTATTGATAGAATTATGACTTTTTTGCAACAAAAGGGATTAGCAGAAAAGAAAGTCAATTATAAATTTAGAGAATGGATTTTTGCCCGTCAACGTTATTGGGGTGAGCCTGTTCCTGTCGTTCATATGGCAGATGGCTCCATTCACGCTCTCAGCGATGAGGAACTTCCTCTTGTTCTTCCTGAACTCAAAGATTATAAAGGGCATAATGGTCATTCACCTTTAGAAGGTGCAACCAAATGGAAAGAATACTTGTTCAATGGCATGAAAGGAGTTCGCGAAACTTCCACAATGCCAGGAAGTGCAGGATCAAGCTGGTATTTCTTACGTTATGTCGATCCTCACAATGACCATATTTTCTGCGATAAGAAATTAGCCGATCATTGGCTTCCTGTCGATTTATATGTCGGAGGACCTGAACACGCAGTCGGCCATTTAGTGTACGCTCGCGTTTGGACTAAATATCTTCACAAGAAAGGTTATATTTTATTTGATGAGCCATTCAAGAAACTCGTCCATCAAGGAATGATTTTAGGTGAGAATGGTATTAAGATGGGCAAGAGATATCCAGAATATGCTGTTAATCCTAGTGATATTGTCAATCGATATGGAGCCGATACTTTGCGCCTTTATGAAATGTTTATGGGACCACTTGAAGCGAGTAAACCCTGGAGCAACCAAGGAGTAGAAGGTGCGCATCGCTTTATTGAACGAGTTTATCGTTTGATTGTGGAAAACAATGTCATCACAGATGATAAGGTTCCGGAATTAGATCTTGTTTATCATTTAACAGTTAAGAAAGTGACCGAAGATTATGAATCGTTAGCTTTTAATACCGCAATAAGTCAGATGATGATATTTGTAAATGAGGTTTATAAAGTTAATCGTTTGCCACGCCAATATGCGGAAGGATTAATTAAGATGTTATCTTGTATTATTCCACATATCGGGGAAGAAATGTGGGAAAAACTTGGACACAATCAAACTATTGCTTTTGAGCCATGGCCAACCTATGATCCATTAAGAACAGTTGCCTCTCGCGTCACTATTGCCGTTTCTGTTAATGGTAAAGTACGTGCGACCATCGAGGTGGAAAAAGATCTCTCTGATGAAAAAATTAAAGAGTTAGCTCTTCAGCAAGAAGGAGTCCAACGTCATGTGGAAGGTAAACAGATTAAAAAAATAATTGTTGTTAAAAACAAAATTATTAATCTAGTTGTTGTATAATAATAAATAGCACGATACTCACGATGTGAGATTGTAGCGGAGGTAAACATGAATATATGTATCGATGTGGGTAATACCACAATCAATGTTGGTGTCTTTGTCAGCGATAAATTGGTTGAAAGATTTTCTCTTACTACTGACTTTGTCAAAACGAAAGATGAATATGCGACGACTATCAGCCAACAAATTAATAGAAGGAAACTTAATATTCGTCAAATAGATAATGTCATCTATTCTTCTGTTGTTCCCGCTTTGAATATTCCCCTTAAGGCGGCAATTAGAAGTGTTTTTTGCCATGATTTAATGATTATTGAACCAGGGGTAAAAACAGGCCTAATGTTTAAAGTTGATAATCCTTTAGAGGTGGGCAATGATTTAATTGCTGATTTGGTGGGGACGAAAGAAATATATGGTTTTCCAAGCATTATTGTCGATCTAGGAACAGCGAGTAAAATATTACTCTTAGATAAAAATGGTGCTTTTTCTTCCGCTTTGATTATGCCTGGGATTTCCATCAGCGCGGAAAGTTTAACTAAACGCGCCGCTCTTTTGCCGAGTGTTTCTTTAGAAGAACCAAAGACCATTATTTCAAAAAATACGATTGAAGCCATGAATGCCGGCATTGTCTTTGGGCATGCTGACATGATTGTTGGCATGATTAAAAGAATGGAAAAAGAGATTGGCTATCCGACCAAGCATCTTCTTACTGGTGGTGGAGCTGTTTATGTTAAAAATATTTTAAAAGATGATTTTATTTATGATCAAAATATCAATCTTTTTGGTCTAAATTTTATCATTAAGAAAAACGAGGGTCATTATGAAAAATAAAGTAATTCG
>JBAYZW010000061.1:0-5342 GCA_041672305.1 Bacilli bacterium | reverse complement strand
CTAACGGAATTAATGAGTCAATTTTCTTCTCGGTTTCATCGGTAAACAATGCTGATTTTGAAAAATATTTCCCTCCTTGAACGACGCGATGACCCATCGCTTTAATATCGGAAAAATCTTTAATAATTCCTTTGCTTAATAAAGCTTCGAGAACAGTTCGTGCCGCGACTGCGTGGTTTGGAAAGGCAGGAAAAGTTTGTTCTTTTTTCCCATCAAATCTGATTGTAAAAATGCCATCTTTTAAACCAATTCTCTCACAATTTCCGGAACATATTACTTTCTCTTCTGGCATTTCATAAAGCTTGAACTTTAATGATGAACTTCCAGAATTTATCGTCATAATTTTAGACATTGATATTACCTCTTAAAACTTTGTATATTATTACATAATTAGGACATTCTTTCAATTCTAATGAATTATTATTTATTAATAAAAGGCCCGACTTCTATCGGGCCTTGCTATTTATAAGGAAATATAAAATTTAATGATGTAAACGATTTGTTAACTAAATGGCTGCTTGATCAGCTGCATACTTAGTTTGTAAATAAGCAGTTTTTTCAGCAATTGTGGTATCGCTACCAAAATTATCAGTAACAACAGTTGTGCCATCCAAAGTACTTGGTGATATAAATAAGTCATTTAGTTGTGGCCAAGCATTATAACCACCAGCATAGCTTGTGGAGCAAGAATCTATGTGGTTAAGAATGGCGGCAACTTGTCCCGAATTTCCTGGTGCGGTATCGACTATTTCAACGGCGCGTTTTGCGGTATCAGCAACCCAAGCTTTCACAGCTACTGCTTTATAATTTGTTCCAACAAGCAAATCAGCGACAAGAATATCTTCAGATTGATCAGAATTTTTTGTGAAGGCTCCGGAAGCGTTCCTGACTAGAAAACCAGTAACATCCATGGCTATGTCAAAATAGTACAATCCCTGCCAATAATCTGAAACAACTTTGGTCATTTGAGCTGCGGTATCATATGTCGTTCCTTCAGCACCGCCCCAATAATGAATAAACATATCCGCAACGGTCCAATCCCCTTCAAGATAAACATAGATTCGACGATCGGTCTGAGCAGTGACTGCCTTACTATCAGATAAAAGTCTAAATGAGTTTGCAATCAAGCCGACACTAAAAAGAGAAATAGTTATTGCGGCGATTAGTTTTCTTGATTTCATGATTTTTTCCAATTCTTTCTAAACAGTAAATGTTTTTCTAAAAATAACCGATAATTTAAAATTAATAAAGAAAAAAATATTCAATTGCCTATTTTACCTTTTACTTTTATATTTCCGATATTAGCCAAGCGCCGATTAATTAAAAATTTTTGTAATCGTTTTCCCTCATTTTTTTAACAAAAGAAGATTGAAAAAACCAATTCAAAATGGGTAATTTAAGTAATTTTTATATTTACAAGAATTAACCTTTATTGTTAAAAAGTAGACCACAGTCCGTCATTAATGTTCCAACCGGTAATCGTAAAACAATTGCCTTGGAAAATTAAATCATCTGTTTGATTCCAAATATTGTTCGTAGAGTCGGTCCAACTCATTGTTTGAGCTGTATCGGCAAATCTAACAAAGATCACGTTTGAGTAAAAATCAACATCAATATTCGCTACATAGTAACCGCTCTCATTGGTTAATTTATGCCATATATTTTCGCCTGTTCCTGACCAACAATATGCAGCAAACCACGCTCCGGATTGATCCCATAAATCTGGTCCACCAGCATCAAAGTATATTTTTGTAAGAGTCGATTCACCAATTACCTCGATGTTATTAACTGTTACTGTTTTTGTGACACCAGCATAGTTATAAGAGCCAACAATTGAAGTCATGCCAACTTGAAGAGATTCCCATTCCACGCTATTGGTGACATCAAGAGTTGAATCATCGCTAAATTTTGCCGTAATTGTTAATCCTGTTGAATCAAAGACATTCTCATTATTTTCTAAATCGTAGCTAGTTTTTGTGGGCGTTCCACTTAATGTTAAAGAAATTAAAGAAAGATACAGATTTTTGAAATTTGCATAGAGAATTGCGCCGTTTTCGTTGGGAACGGTATTATATTTGCTTGGTGCACCCAGCCCATCGTAGCGAACCCAAGAGGTAAATGTTCCTTGTGAAGAAGCTATCGTTGTCACATCACTTGAATCTGGTAAATCACTGCCGACAGGAGCGTCAAACTTAATCGTATTTTCTAAAAATAGAATAGGGTAATCTAAGCCTTTTTCGCCCTGATATTCGCCAACAGGGGAAAGAACTAAGTAAGTCGTCACTACATCTCCTATAGCAAGAACTTCTTTTGAAAGTTTATTGAAAGCAATACCGCCAAAAGAGAGAAGCGATATAGAAGTAACAAGAAGAAAGCGTTTCATATTTTTAATCATTATCATTTCCTCCTATTTGCTATAAACAAGCACACTATATGATCGGTTAATATCAGCGTCGCTGTTCGCGTCAATATTTTTATAAAAGGAATATCCGTTAAGCAGTTCACTCGTAATGATGTAGTTATCGCTTGAGATTCCCGTATTAATGAAAATACGATAGTCGTTTCCTTCTCCATAAATATCCATAATTAAAACATTCTGACTGCTATAGGAATGGAAGGAACATTTTGCGTTTTTAGGATAGTCTCTTTTAACCTCAATTAGTTTTTTATAAAAGCTGAACATTGAGTTAGCGTTATCTTGTTGATCTTCCGCTGATTGAACGGTTTTGTTATAAGAGTCTAATTCAATTTGGTATTGTCCAGTTTTGTAATTAGATCGCTTGTTGGCATCTTTCCACAAGAAAGGCTGACGATACCAAATATCCATATTGTTTTCATTTCCATATTTTGAAACATGGGTGTTTGTGTTGGACGACATTCCAATTTCATCACCATAATAAATCCATGAGACGCCAGGTGTTAGCATCGTCACCGCGGCATGAACTTTTGCTCGGCCGACTTGAACTGTTCCACCGGTCACATTATTTAAGGGAGAGGTGTTGGTCAAGCTGACAAAACTTCCATTCACTTGATTAATCGCTCTCATGACATCGTGATTGGAGGTAAAGGCTCCATTAACAAAGTCGCCTCGCTTCCCGCCTGGAACACTGATTCCTGTATCTCCTAGAACTTGATTTTCTACGCTAGCAAAGGGAACAAATGTTTCACTCCCTTGCGTGGAAGCGTATTGAGAAGCTCCACTGCCAGAAGAATTTGATGGGTTGGCATATAAAAATTGAGAAATATGGTAGTAAGCCGAGAAGTCGAATTGGCTATCAAGGGCTTGATAATATGGGGCAATTCTAGTTCCCCACCCATCGAAGTTTTCTCCCACTAAAAAGCATTCAGGAAAAATGGCTTTCAATTCATTAGCGAATTCTTTCCACCAGATAAGATTTTTAGTTAGATCACTAGAATAGTCAAAGCTCCGTGTGACAAGCGCGCCTTTTTCATCATCATAGGAGGTTTTGCTTCCCACATCAGGGATGATGATGTCACTTCCTGTGTTGTCGACTTCATCTTTCATGTAGATATGTTTAACTGCATCGAGTCGGAAACCATCCAAACCAAATGAGAGCCAATATTTGGCCATGTTCTTTACTAAATCTCGGGTCGCTTGACATTCGTAGTTGATTTCTGGCATCCCACTACCAAATTTACCATAGTAATAATAATTAGATTCGCCATCTCGATACCAAGAAGGGTTGTTGCTTTTTGCATCATCTTGAACAGAAATTGTCACATATTGGCCATTATCATATTTTTTAACTGTATCAGTAGCGTATTTCCAGTGATAAACGTTTCTCCAGTCTATCACTTTGCCTTCTTCATCGAGCCCTTGCTTTGCCCATTGAGAATTTTTGAACCAAACATTGCTTTTTGAGGTGTGATTCAAAACCAAATCCATGACGATTTTTATGTCTTTTTCATGGGCTTTATATAATAATTCACGATAATCTTCTAAAGTGCCAAATTTGCTATCGATGGCATAAAAATCCGAGATGTCATAGCCGTGATAAGAATCGCTTTGTTGAATCGGGGTGAGCCAGAGGACTTGAATTCCTAAATCATTGAGATAACCTAATGAATCAATTATTCCTCTTAAATCTCCAATTCCATCTCCGTCGGAGTCTCTAAAAGAGGCCACAAAAATTTGATAGCCAACCCCTAGAGAGGTAAAGGAATCACTGGTGGAAGACACTCCATAGGAATCCGTAATTGTATCAATGTCACTTCGATAAACCCCTGAGGTATCTTCGACAACTGGATTGATTTCTGGTTCACTCGTCCCTGTCGCGGTAAAGGCATATTTATCAAAATTCCCAGTATTTACATATATATGCATCGAGCCATCTTCACGGAAGTGAGTGTCAAAATCAGTGACATAGGTTTCTTTACCACCATCGCTGATCCAGTTGCTCGAGCCATCCATGCTATCGAGGGAGACAAGCAAAAAACCAACATTTGTCACATTGGCAAAACTGACAGGATTATTATTTTTTCCTGTTTTCAAGTTTGAATTATATAAATCGACATCGACAATGGCACCGTATTTGTCTTTCCAAGTTGTGTTGCCCCCTTTAGAGACATTCACGCCGTTCATCCAGCGCGTGCTCATCGGGTGCAAAGTGAGACTTGAGGAAACCTCAGTAACACCTTTATACGCCCATAGCGTTCCTTCTAAATCATTTGGACGATGAGGCCATAACCATAAGCAATACGATTCGTAATCACTTATGCTAGCTTCTTCTCCACGATTGTAGTGAAGGTATAGATGTCCTGATTCACTCCATGAGCTGACCCATTCTTCATAGGCTGCATCGGTAATTGTCGTCTCTTCATCGTCATCTTTTTTTCCGTTGCAAGCGGAAAGCGGGACAAGCAAAGAAAATGTCAATATACTTAATCCAATAGTGCGCAAAATCGAGCGAAGTTCCATATTAGTCCCCTCACATGAGAAATACACTCTCAAGATAAATGAAAAATCCGCTCAATTCAAGGCAATCCAAAAATATGATGCATAAGCCAAAAGGAATAAACTATAATATATTTAATATCGCGTAGAATTGTTTTTTTAGGAGGACATGCGCATGGATATGAAAATAAAGAAAGCAGGTTTGCTTCTTGGCATCGTTGCTTTAGGTATTGTGACAAGTGCAAGCTTGTTAACTAATTCCTATAATCTTTTTTCGAGAAATGAAGCCACGACTGTTCAAGATAGTCGTCGTTTATATGTCTATCTCGAAGGGGATTGGACCGTTGCGGATATGTTTATTCATTATTGGGGCGGTGCTGAAGGAACGACATATGATACCGCAGCTCAAATGACCAAAGTTGTTTCA
>JBAYZW010000060.1:0-5343 GCA_041672305.1 Bacilli bacterium | reverse complement strand
TTTTGTAAGAGGTATAATGCCACTCGCTAATTTGCTATTACTTCCAAAGCAAGCCACTACATTCAAATGATGTTTTTGAAATATTTCCACATCATGATCATCTAAATAGATGCAGTGATACGCTCCACCACCATAATCAAACAAACCTTTCTTTTCAAAGAAAGCCACAGGCGACATGTCACGTCGACTAAAGCAATCTTCCACTTCGCTTTTTGTCTCACAAATATGGACATAGAAAGGCGCCTTAAGCGTGTGGATAGCTTGATTAAGGGCTTCAATTTCTTCCGGTTTAGCGGTATATTCGGCGTGAAGTCCGAAACAATAGCGGATGAGGCTATCACTTGGATCATTCATTTGATGATAAAGACGCGTCAATTCTGCAGGATCATTATAAGTTCCTAATAAGAGAATACGCATTCCCATTTCTTGGGCGGCTTTGGCTGACATGAAAGGAAAATAATATTGATCAAAGCAAGCGGTGATGCCACTTGTTAAATACTCTAGATAAGCCACTTTGCTCAGATGATAAACATCATCGGGCTTTAATAAACTCTCGCGGGGGAAAACGACATCAAAAAGCCAGTCATGGAGAGAAAAACCATCAGTTTTACTACGTAAAAAGGTCATTGCACTATGAGAGTGGGCATTTTTAAACCCTGGCATCAAAACATTGCCACGACAATCATGAACAAAATCAAAAGGGGCATAGACAGAGCTCTTTGTCCCCAAGTATGCTATTTTATCGTCGATAATAACAATATTCCCAACAAAAAGAGGAGTATCATCCATCTTTAAAATACGGGCATTTTTCAGCAATGTTTTCATGGCTTATATCATATCACGACCACCGCTTTTTTGATACAAGAAAACCCTAACAAAGTTAGGGTCTATATTTTAATGATGAGGTCCATGACAATGCGAACCTTGGCATTGTGGATCTCCATAGTCCATATTCCAAGCATATTCATTAGGAGAAGGGCGCCATTCCGGATTGCCCCCAGAAGGACATTTTTGAAAAAATTGATTAATATGTCCATGTATCCGATAAGCGCCTTGATTATCATAATCGCTAAAGAAATTACCTTTTACCCCCCACCACTGTTCATCGCCAAAGGCGGTTTCATCAAACGACATGGTATAAGAACCAGCTAATTGATCATCATCATTAATATAGAAAGTGAAATCATTTTGATAAACTTTGGCAATATTAGGACGATAAAGAAGGGTGACACATGGTTTTGAACAGTCATTAATTTCCTCAGTATTCTCAACCAATTGATAGGAAGAGGTAATTTGTGTTAAAGAGTTGATAATCTCATAATCACAAGTGACAAAATCGTTAGTACTAGAATGATTGGTAACATTTAAAGTATAAGTGGATGACATAGTGACTGATAAGCAAATATCAGAGCCATTATCGAGATCTTTAGTGCCAGTGATAAGATATTCGTTTGCATCTTTGATAATTAAACCTCGCATGGAATATTGAGTTTCGTCATAATTTTCGTTGTAATAAAAATTCATTGAATCAGTCAGAACTTCATAGCGATATTCTTCCTTATCAGAAATGACTGGATTCATGATTGGCAATTGGTCTCTTAAAATGATTTCTGATGTATTGACATAAGAATTAATTTCGCTAAAAACATGTTCGACCATAGGCAAAGGTCCATTTTCATCCCAAGGGTATTCAGGAGGTTGAGGTGGTGTCTCGTCTTTCATTTGATGATTAAGAAATGATGAATTTTGAATAATCAATTCTTCTGTTTCAAGATTAATATCATCATTAGATATCACACTAGAGACCGTTGCTAAAGAAACTTGCAGAGCTTCTTCTTTGCCAGCAAATTGATAGCCAAGATCAGGAACCGCACTGCTTTGATGATTGACAAAAGCCACGAGAACAAAAGTTATAGCGGCAGCAGCAAAAGAAGAAATCGTTAATCTAATCATCGCTTTTTTTCTTTTTAAAGGAGGAAGAGCGTTTGGTTTCATCATTAAAAATTGACTTTTTACTTCTGAACAACAATCAGGAATGAGTTTGTCGTTTGTCGAATCAAGAATCTGTTTTTTCAACAAGTGTTCATCAATCATGATTTTTGCCTCCTAAAACATTCTGCAATTTTTTACGAGCTTGTTGATACATCCAGGTCAATGTACCAATGGGAATCTTTCTCATTTTGCTAATTTCTTTAAAGGTATATTCACCGATTACATGAAGGAGAAAGACATCGCATTCCTTTTCGTTCAGAGTGTTCCTCACTAATTCCAGAAGTCCGGTGTCAAGAAGTCGATCATTAGCATAACTATAGTTTTGCAACATCGAAACAAATTCTTTCTCTTTTTTGCGGCGATGATAATAGTTGATGGCCTTATTTTTGCTTGAAGTTACCAAAAAAGCGGGAATATCTGTATCAGGCTGGAGCCGATCTTTATATTGGAGGAAATTAAGATATACTTCCTGCATTAAATCCTCACTGATATCAGGATCCTTGACAATAAAATATATAGCGTAATAAACAGCTTTCTTTGTTTCCTCATAAATTTCGTCAAACGCCGAAAAATCATTACTTTGTAATCGAGAAAGCCAATTCATTGTCAGATAGTTCCTTCACTTCTGACATTTATAATAACAAGTTATCAACCCTAAATGTTGGAAAATCGAAACCTTCTAGTCTATATCCTCGATGTTCAAAAATGATTGATAAAGAAAAAGACCAGGTAAAACCTGGTCATAATCCTTGTAGTTTTAAAATATCACTTCTAATTAATGATATTTTTTCTTCTTTAAGAGATAGGAGATACCCGCTAAAGAACTCATGCCAACAATTAAGAAGGCGATAACATACAATGCGGAGTTATTTGTCAAAACGTTCATTGATTGCGAAGAAGTTGAACGGCCGAGAAAATTCGTCGCGGAATATTTGGCAACGATCATATCGTAGCGGAACATCGCTTCTTCAATGGCAGTGCCATTAGCATTGGCAGAAGCGCTAACAATGCTTGTTTTAATTGTGGAATCAGCATTAGCGTAAACGGTACTTACCAATGCCCAATTTGTATCAGAAATACCAGATAAAGTAGAGCAATCGCCTGTCGTGCAATCATTGAATATTTCACCATAAGCATCAGCTCCACTGCTAAGAGGAACAATCGTAGCTTCAATGGAATTGACGAAGATACGCTTTTCACTATCGACAGTTGAAACTGTAAATGAAGTTGAGAGAGGATAGAAAGTAAAGTCGGCGTAATTGCTTGATGAACCATCGTAATAATTTGCCACTTCTTTGCTCATTCCTGCGCATGTCACAGTTGAGATATTTGTTGATAGATATGATTCACATCTCACGACTATTTTACTGACGATATAATTGCTATCAGTTGTATCAATAGACATGGACGCACCAGTTGTAGAGCCACCGAACATCATATCAGTTGTAACTGGTGAACCAGAGAAACGCATATTTGTTTGAGCGGTGACGGTGAGAGCGGAATTTAATCCATCAATACAAGCCTCTGCTGAAGCAGCATCAGAAACTGATGTATAAGAAGTCGCCTTGTTTGTCAAAGTATAAGTTCCAGAAATGTTAGATGCATCAGTGACAGTAACACTATATGTTGTCGTTTTGGTTATGCCGCCACTAGTAAACGAAAGAGTGACAGTGTAAGTACCAGCCACATTCATATTAACAGAAGAGGAATCGACATTGGGAGTAACGACAGAAGTTGAATTGTCAGTATATGTTGCTGTGCAAGTTCCATCATAGGAGAAGGTATCGCCCACTGAGTAAGAAACGACTTGACCAGAAGTAGAGATGCTCGATAAGGTTGGATCGCTAACACTAATGCCCGTGACAGTAATCGTTTTTGTCACGCCACCCGAGGTATAAGAACCAGTGACGCTGGTTGTTCCAACTGTCAGTGGATTTGGCGTCCATATTACACTTGAAGTGACATTAGCGGTCGAACTATTACTATAAGTAGCCGTCACTGTGAGACCAGAAGGATCAAATGATTCACCAGTAAAGTAAGAAGAATTACTAGGTGTTCCAGAATAGGAAAGATTGGATAAAGTTAAAGCGGTAACTGTCACAGCGCAACTCGCTGTATGACCACCATCACTAGTTGTAACAGTAATTGTCGCATTGCCCGCCGCAACAGCAGTAACTACACCATCGTTAACCGTCGCGACACTTGCATTACTCGTTGACCAACTAATGTTTTTATTGCTGGCATTATCTGGTGAGATAGTAGCGATTAAAGTAACAGTATCATTGATATTAAGAGTGACCGAAGATTCATTAAGTGAAACACCTGTAACGGGAGTTAGTAATGAAGGATCTGTTCCTATGTTAAAGAGAATCGAGTAGAAGAATTGATCGTGTTCGCTTGAATTACCAACAATATACCAATTGGTCGAATTGATGGTATAAGTTAAAACTTTACTATACCCATTTGAAGTTGGGGTTCCATCAACTCCAGTGACGAGATTACCATTTGCATAAACAGCACTATTTAAATAGCCATATAAATCGACAGTAATCGTTTTGATATATGTTGAATCATTAGATTGTATTTTTGTTCCATTCTTAATGGCAAATTCATTATATGTTGAACTATTATATGAACCAGCACCCCAAGAGATACTCATTGTTCCTGAATTAGTTGAGCCGTCTTTAATATTGTAACTTTTGCTTTGATTGGAGACGGAAGCAGTTGTACTTAAGCCACTATTACTTTTAGTAATTTCTACAGTTAAGTTGTTATTAACTGTTATTCCTGAGACTGAGACAGTTTTATTTCCATATGATCCGATAACGCTGGTTGTTCCAGCAGTTAATGGATCAGGTGACCAGACAACACTCGATGTGACATTAGCGGTCGAACTATCGCTATACGTAGCGGTTACAATTAAGCCTGTTGAATCAAATGATTGGCCAGCAGTATATGAAGTAATATTTGGTGTTCCGCTAACATTTAATGAAGATAATGATTTAACAGTCACAGTGGCTGTTCCTTTAACGGAAGTGTCAACTGTGGAAGTAGCGGTAATCGTTGCACTACCAGCTGCGACACCAGTCACTACGCCACCTGAGACAGTGGCGATAGAATTATTGCTTGAAGACCAAGTAACATTTGAAGAACCAGTATCAACAGAGGCAGTTAATGTAGTTGAACTGCCGACAGCGATAGAAGATGACGATGGAGTCACGGTAATTGTGTTCGGAGCTGTTGCGTAGGAAGAACAAATGCCTTGGGTAGTCGTATTGAAATCACCCCAAATTTTACAAGCATATTCAGGATGATCAACGAAAGGATTGCGATTGCCTTGAAGATATTCCG
>JBAYZW010000059.1:0-5509 GCA_041672305.1 Bacilli bacterium | reverse complement strand
TTGAGATTCTGAAGAATACGGCTCAAATTAAACTGAAAAATAAAGACAAGGAAACCAAAGACCTTGCTAGTAATATTGAAAGGATTATTTGATAATGGCATTTGAATCATTAACTGATAAATTATCACTCATCTTCAAGAAAATACGTGGTCAAGCCCGTTTAACTGAGAAGAATATGGACGACATGTTAAAGGAAATCCGTGTCGCTCTTTTAGAGGCGGATGTTAATTATAAAGTTGTTAAGGAATTTACGAATAATATTCGTGACAAAGCTTCAGGACAAGAAGTCCTTTCCAAATTGAATCCAGGACAGATGATTGTCAAAATTGTTCATGATGAATTAGTGAATTTGCTCGGCAGTGAAGAGAGCGAGATCAAATATCAAAGTAATCGTCCGACTATTATTATGATGGTTGGTTTGCAAGGTTCTGGTAAAACAACAACGGCTGCAAAACTTGCTTATTTAATGAAGAATAAACTTCATAAAAAAGTCTTATTAGCCGCAGGCGATGTTTATCGTCCAGCCGCTATTGAGCAATTAGATCAATTGGCGAAAAAAGTTGGCGTTGACATTGTTAATAAAGGCTGCAATGTTTCACCTGTTTTAATTGCTAAAGAAGCGAAAGAAAAAGCCTTTAATGAACATTATGATGTTTTAATTGTTGACACGGCTGGTCGGTTGCAAATCGATGAGCAGTTGATGGCGGAACTCAATGAGATGAAAGCCGAAATTAATCCTGATGAAATCTTATTATTAGTGGATGCAATGGCGGGTCAAGATGCCGTCAATGTCGCACAAGTTTTCTTTGATCAATTAACTATTACTGGTGTTGTGATGAGCAAATTGGATGGTGATGCTCGTGGTGGTGCTGCCCTCTCGATTAAACATATGACTGGCGTTCCAATCAAATTTAGTGGTGTAGGTGAAAAGGTCACTGATCTAGATGTTTTCCATCCTGATCGTATGGCCGATCGTATTTTAGGAATGGGCGATGTCATGACTTTAGTGGAAAAGGCGACGCAAGAAATTGATCAAAAGGAAGCGAAAAGAGCCGCTAATAAAATGATGTCGGGTAATTTTGGTTTGGATGATATGCTCGCTCAATTAAAGCAAGTGCAAAAACTTGGTCCCATTAGCGGTCTTCTTAAAATGATTCCTGGACTTCCGAAAATATCTTCTGAGCAACAAGCGGCTGGTGAAAAGGAGATGAAGAATTTTGAAGTCATCATCAATTCGATGACAAATGAGGAACGACAAAATCCAGGCATATTAAAATATTCTCGTAAAATTCGTATTTCTAATGGCTGCGGAAAATCTGTTGCTGATTTAAATCGGATGATCAAGAAATTTGAAAAAATGAAAGAGACGATGAAACAAATGGAATCTTATCGTAAAAGTGGTAAATTTCCTCCTGGTGGATTTGGCGGTATGGGATTGCCGAGATAAAAAAGAGATTTTATTAGTCATTGCTTTAAAGGAGCGGTGACTTTTTTAACCTCTTTATTTAATAAATTTATGACCCTTTTCAATGGCGTCTTTTTCCCATTGTGGCCTTTCTTTTTCTTTTAATAAATGTTCGTCAGTTTTTGTGAGTGAATATTTTTGAAAGAGATCAGGACGTAATTTTTTGGTGAGACGAAGACTTTGCTTTTTTCGCCACTTATTGATAGCTTGATGATTTCCTGAATAAAGAAGGTCTGGTACTTTTTCGCCTTTATAGTCATAGGGTTCAGTGTATTGAGGATATTCTAATAAACCATCTTCAAATGATTCCTCAATGATTGATTGATCAGCAATAACGCCATCAATCAAGCGTATAACAGAATCACTAATTGCCATGGCCCCAATTTCTCCACCGGTGAGAATAAAATCACCGAGAGAAATTAACTCATCAACATAATTATTAACCCTTTCATCAACTCCTTCATAATGACCACAAATGATGATTAAATCTTTAATATTCTTTGTAAAATAATGAACTTTTGCTTGATTTAAGATATTTCCACGAGGAGAAAGCAAAATGACGTAACTATCTTTATCTCGGACTGCATTCAAGCAATCGAGAATAGGCTGACACTTCATGATAAGGCCCGCTCCACCTCCGATGGGAGCACTATCGACTCGCCCATGTTTATCAATTGTATAATCGCGGATGTTATAAATCTGAATTTCCACCGCTTTTTTAGCAATGGCTCTTTTAATGATTGAGTTTGACATGAAACCATCAAACATTTCTGGAAATAGAGTAAGAATTTTTATTTTCATAGCATTCCCTCTATTTGTCGAATATAAATTTTCTTATCATTAATGTCGACTTTTAGAATAAATTCATCAATAAAGGGAACAAAGAAATTTTTCCCGTTAAAAGATGAAACACGGAGAGTTATTTGAGCGGGAAATTCTTCAACATTCACCACTTTTCCGAGAGTATTGTTTTCCTCGTTGATAATGGAACAACCAATTAAATCACAAAAGAAATAATAACCTTCTTTAAGATCATCCTGATTCTTTTTAATTGTCAGCTGCCAACCCTTATAAGAATCAGCTTCCTCTTTTGATATAATTTCTTTTGCCTTAACTAAATCAAAATGTCCATTCTGGTGATAAGAAACGATAGTCAACTCTTTTTGCTCATGATTGATAGAATTTGTTAATAAAACTTTTTTTCCTCTCTGATAACGATTGGCAGCGTTGTTGGTCATCGAAAAAACTTTTAGAGTTCCATCTAAAGCGAAACTGCCGACAATATTACCGAGTATTAAATTTTCCATGAGCAAGTGTAAAAAAGAGGATTAATCCTCTTTTTCTTCATTGAATGATTCAAATTTGATATGCAAACGTTTGTTGTCAACTTTTCCCGCGACAGAAACGACTTCGCGAATAGCATTAGCGATGGTTCCGTGTCGTCCAATCAAACGTGCAACATCGCTCTTCTCAGTAGCGATGATAACGGAAACATCCTTGCTGTCCTCAGCCTCGTTGATGCGAATTAAAATTGATTCTGGTTCTTCAACAAGTGGATCAATAATGGCGTGAATAGCCTTCTCGTAATCCATTATTTAGCTTTCTTTCCGGCTTTTTTGCTTTCGACATGCTTTGCAATTAAGCCTTTACTTGATAGCATAGCTTTAACGGAATCGGAAGGGGTAGCGCCTTTGGCTAACCATTTTAAGGCCAACTCTTCATTGATAACGGCATTTTCAATGCCTTTTGAAGGATCAAAAAATCCAATTTGTTCAATGATTCTTCCTTCACAGGCGCAACGGGAGTCCGCTGCCACAATACGGAAGAAAGGATCTTTGTGACGACCAATTCTTGTTAATCTAATTTTTACTGCCATAATTTTTTTCTCCTTATGTCTGTTAATTATCCTAGGGCTTCTTATCATTGCTGTCAAGTCTTTTTACTATACATCTTCTTTTTTCCTTATATAAATATAAAATTGTATTGAAAAAGAAAATGGTCATTGATAATATAATTAAGCATGTTTTGAACATGATACGGGTGCTCCGCTGTCCAAATGAGAATGAACACCAAGAGAACATTTATGTTATAGGAGGCGTTAGACTATGAATAGTAATTTAGTCAATGAAGTTACTGCATCGCAATTGAGAAAAGACCTTCCAACATTTTCATCGGGTGACACTGTTAAAGTTTCAGTTCGAATTATTGAAGGAAACAAATCTCGTATTCAAAACTTCCAAGGCGTGGTTATTAGCCGTCGTGGTGGTGGTGTTAGTGAAACGTTTACCGTTCGTAAGATGTCAAGTGGTATTGGAGTGGAAAGAACATTCCCGCTTCATTCTCCCGCGATTGCTGCAATCGAAGTAATTCGTAAAGGCAAGGTGAGAAGAAACAAAATCACATACATCCGCAAGTTATCAGGTAAATCAGCACGTATCAAAGAAATTCTCTAATTTGAGATTACAAAGGATTCTTAATTGAATCCTTTTTTATTGCGCGATTCTCTTATACTACCTATAATGAGTGCGTATGAAAAACGAAGTAAAAAAGAAACGTTTAAGTGCCTTGGGTTGGACATGCATTTATCTCGTTTTAGTTATTGTTTTTTTATGTAGTGGTGGTCTTATTTTTCATTCAACTTATTATCGTTCTATCTTTGTTTCTGGAACATCGATGAGTCCAACTTTGCTCGGTAATCCTGATCGGGCTAATTTTGGCATTATTGATACGACAGATTGGGCGAAGAAACGCATTAAAAGATTTGATATTGTCACAACTTATTTTCCTTGGTCCGTCGATAGTCCTGATTCTGATTCAACGACTGTAGATGGTGATTATTCATATGCGAGTGCTCAAGCTGGCGATTATTCCGTGGCTGATGGGCGCAATCCTGAATATAAAATTAAACGCGTTATTGCTCTTGAAGGCGAGACGATTTTTTATTTTACTAACGTTACCAATCGCAGAAATTTTCCTGAGGCATTAATAAATGACATTATTATCATGGAATCACGAGATGATAATCATGATGGTGTTGATGATGGAACGGGTGACATTATTGCAATTTATAAAGATAAATATAATCCTAACGAGGGAGAAGCTGAATCTCCCGATCAAATAGTGATTGCGAATCAGACATACGAGATTCAAGAATTGCCATTTTTCCGGAAGAAAGCCTCTTTTAATCCCACTGTTTATGGCCGTATTTCTATTTCACCAATTGCTATTCCTGAGGGACGTTATTTTGTCATGGGTGATAATTGGACAGCTGGAGGAAGTTCAGATTGTGGAACATCTTACATGCCTATCTATTATGATAATCTCGTCGGTGTTTTGGCCGCTATCGAAGGAACATGTACTATCAGCGGTGACACAGGAAATAAGAAATGTGTAGATCGCCATTATATTGTGCCAAAAGTTTATTAAGGTGAAGAAAATGAGCAATCAAATACATTGGTTTCCTGGTCATATGAATAAAGCGCTAAAAGAGATTGGCGAAAAGATAAAAATTATCGATGTTGTCATTGAACTTTTTGATGCGCGAGCCCCTTTATCTTCTGTTAATCCTCAACTTGAGGAAGCTATTAAAAACAAAAAGCGTTTGGTGGTTTTGACAAAAGCTGATTTGGCGGATCCCACCATGACAAAAAAATGGGAAGAAGAGCTGAAAAAACATTACGACCTATTGTTAACTTTGGATCTTACAAAAGCAAGTGCTTGTTCTGCGATTGAGAAGGCAGTTTCTCTTCTCGGACAAGAAAAATGGGCAAAAGATCGAAAGAGAGGAATGAAACCTCAACCTATTCGAACAATGATTATTGGTATTCCCAATGTCGGTAAATCTTCATTGATTAATCGTCTCGCCAAAAGAAAAGCTGCTGGTGTTCAAAATAAACCGGGTTACACACGTGGAGAGCAATGGATTAAAGTGAATAATAATTTTTTGTTACTGGATACTCCTGGTATTTTGCCAATGAATTATGATGATCGAAGAAAAGCTACCAATTTAGCTTTAATTGGATCAGTTCGTGATGATATTCTTCC
>JBAYZW010000058.1:0-5569 GCA_041672305.1 Bacilli bacterium | reverse complement strand
AAACTCTAGCTCGTATTTTCAACAACATTGAGAATTCAGCCAAAGGTTCGGATAGTGAAGATGATCTGAAGGGATTATTTGACGATATTGATGTCAATTCCAATAAGCTCGGCCCGAGCGTTGAAAAAAGAAACCAAAAGCTGGTTAAGCTGATTGAAGCGGTCGGCGGTCTGCGCCTAGGCGATTATGCCCACAATACCATTGACGCTTTCGGCGATGCCTATGAGTTCCTGATGACCATGTATGCTTCAAATGCCGGCAAATCAGGCGGTGAGTTTTTTACTCCGCAAGAAGTCAGCGAGCTCTTGGCCGAGATAACCACCGTCGGCAAAACCGAAGTGAATAAAGTTTATGATCCGTGCTGCGGTTCGGGCTCGCTGCTGCTTAAGTTTGCCAAAGTCCTGGGCAAGGATAATGTGCGGCAAGGTTTTTATGGCCAGGAAATCAATCTGACTACCTATAATCTCTGCCGCATCAATATGTTCTTGCACGATATCAATTATAATAATTTTGACATCGCTCACGGCGACACTCTGACCGACCCCCAGCATTGGGATGACGAGCCCTTTGACGCCATTGTTTCTAATCCGCCCTATTCGCTAAAATGGGAAAGTGATACCAATCCGATCCTTATTAACGATCCGCGTTTTTCACCAGCGGGAGTGTTAGCTCCAAAAGGATATGCTGATTTAGCCTTTACCATGCACATGCTTTCCTGGCTATCCACTAGCGGCACAGCGGCCATCGTTGAATTCCCCGGTGTTTTATACCGCAGCGGCGCTGAGCAGAAAATCCGCAAATATCTAGTAGACAATAATTACATTGACACCGTGATCCAGTTGCCGGCTGATCTATTTTTTGGCGTAACCATTGCCACCTGCATTATTGTCCTGAAAAAGAGCAAGAAAGATAATAAGACTTTGTTTATTGATGCTTCGGCTGAATTTGTCCGAGCTGGAAATAAGAATAAGCTAAGCGAAGAGAACCGCAAAAAGATTCTTAATGCCTTCATTGAACGCCGAGACGCCGACTACTTTGCCAAGCTGGTTGATAATAAAACTATTGCCGAGAATAACTATAATATCGCTGTTTCCAGCTATGTCGCAGCCGAAGACACCAGAGAGGTGATTGATATCAAAGAGCTAAACGCCAAAATCAGCCAGATCGTTAAAAGGCAGCAGGAGCTTAGCGAGGCGATTGATGAGATCGTGGTGGATATTGAAAATAATAAATAAAATATTTATGAAAATTACTAAAATTAAAATAGAAAACTATAAATCAATAAAATTGCTAGAATTTGATATCAAAAAGTATGGCTCTAGCTATACCACAATGCTTTTAGGTGTTAATGAATCAGGCAAAAGCAATGTGTTGGATGCGATGTCATTTCTAGAGACACCAGAGGATTATTTTGATTATTATTCCTTACATAATCAAAAAGACGAAGAAAACGATCCTATTGACCTTTGGTATTATTTAGAATTTGAAAATGGAGATGCTTGGCTAAATAATTTTAAGTTAAACATTGAGGGAAAAGACTTACTTTACTTTGAGTTGTCTAATATTGTTAAGAATGTCTATCTAGAACAGGATGAAAAAACATTTACCGAGTCATACTCTTTTAAAATAGATAAATTAACGCCCGGTCTTTTCGTGAGTAAAACACAAAAGACGGCCACAAATAAAGATGGACAAGAAATACACTTGCCTGCTTATAAAATCAGCAAGTCAAAAGAGGACGACACATTTGAAGAATTAACTGACGATAAATTCAAGTCGCTCTTTGATGATAAAATCGAAGCAATTATAAGCAGATACGAGCCATCAGTATCATACTGGAAACCGTCACCAGAGTATTTGATTTCGACAGAAGATTTAAACGACTTTGCTCAAAATATAAATGCAAAACCAGCACTTAAGAACATCTTTCTTTTGGCGGGATATGAGCAAGAAGATGCTATAAAAAGTGTGGTGACTACAGTTCCAAATGGTACACAAAGAAGCAAACTGCGGAGTAAGCTCGAAGATGCACTAAATAATTATATTAGAGAAGTCTGGAGACATGACATCGATATTGTAGTTGACATAACCGAGACTGCACAATTCACACTATCAATTAAAGATGTTGGCGAAGAGAACAAACATGATCGGCTAACAATAAGCGAAAGAAGCGAGGGCGCCAGGCATTTTTTATCACTTATTTTATCGCTATCTATTGAAAGTAAACACTCTCAAAGAAAAAATCAGCTTATTCTTATTGATGAACCAGAGGCGCATTTGCATCCATCCGGAATAAGAGATTTAAGTAAAGAATTATTAAGAATTGGTACTAATAATTATGTATTCGTCTCAACACACTCTCCATTTTTGGTAGACAAGAAGAGAAAGGAGAGACACATAATTCTTAAGAAAAATAGGCTGGCGCTAACCGAGAAGATCAATATTGACGGCCATACCAGCATCATTGATGATGAAGTGCTTCGAGAGGCTTTTGGTTTAGAAGTATATAAGGATTTGCTTAACCCACATAGCATACTCGTTGAGGGCGCTTCAGATAAAGTATTACTACAAAAAGCTCTTGCGTTAAAAGACAATACCAAACTTGGTATCACCAACGGACACGGGAGCAATGTCGACACCTTAGCATCTAAGCTTAACGATATAGATATTTCCGTGCTCGTTGTATTGGATGACGATATAGATGGTAAAACTTATAAGAATAAAATCATTCGAATCGGTGGCTCATATTCAGCTAATAACGTCTTCACAATCCGCGATTTAGTTGGAGATATTATTGCGGACGGCACTATTGAAGACACACTTGGTAAGAACTATGTGGAATCCAAATTTAAAGAGCTATATTGCAGCTTCTACTCAGAAACTAATTGCGATATTAAGCTCAATGAATCGTCGCCATTTATTACTCAAATGAAAGCTTACCTTAGTAGAAATCACAAAAATGATATAGATAAATTTATCGAGAATGTCAAACAGGACTTGGCTGATAAATTTGCACCATCAAAAAGCGCACTAAACACAAATTTCCCACTACTTGCATCACTGACAGATGAGATTATAGGGAAATTATGAAAATCAGCATGATAGATTATCAATCCAAAATTGAAAAACTAACTACAGAGCTATGTCCTGGTGGAGTTGCTTTTAAACTATTGGGTGATGTTATTAAAAAAAATAAATTTAAACAAATTGGGGCAAGCGAATTAGAATTATTAAAAATGTTTGCTGGTAATGTTAAATTATTACCTAGCTCAAAAAATAATGATTGGTGGACCTCAGAAGATGCAGCAAAACATTTTTTATGTGAAGGTGAGGTAATTACTTTGGGGCGGGCTAGATATGCGAATTTGAAATACTACAAGGGGAAATTTATTAGTTCTAATAATCATTTAGTAACTTCCTTTGATGAAAGAATATTATCTAATCGTTTCCTTTACTATTTTATTTCAGATAATGTTTCTAAGTTTTATATAGAAACATCTACATATCCAAAATTGGACAACAATATTTTTAATAATTTTAAAATCCCCACCCCACCACTCGTCATCCAAGAAGAAATTGTCAAAATTCTTGATAATTTTACCGAGCTGGAAGCGGAGCTGGAAGCGGAGCTGGAAGCGGAGCTGGAAGCAAGGAGCAAACAATATGAATATTATCGGAATGAATTATTGAGTTTTGGAGATGAGGTTAAGTTATTTAAATTGAGCGAAATAGCAAGAATCACTATTGGTGAATTTGTGCATAAAAACAAACAGAATCCAAAAGGGGAATACCCAGTTTTTAACGGCGGAACATCCGAAACTGGATTTTATGATGAATTTAATAATACTGGAAACAAGATTATTGTTAGTGCGAGAGGTGCGAATGCTGGCTTTGTTAATAAGATTTTAAAATCATATTGGGCTGGTAATAGTTGTTATACTATTGATGTTTTTGATCAAAATAAAATTAATTGGATTTTCGTTTTTTATTATTTGAAAAATAACCAAAGCCACCTTATCGGGGAGCAACAGAAAGGTGGAATACCTGCGATTTCTAAAAAACAAATAGAAAATTTCAAAATTCCAATCCCACCGCTTCACGAGCAAAACCGCATCGTTTCAATTCTTGATAAATTTGATGCCTTAGTAAATGATATTTCCATTGGTCTGCCGGCTGAAATCAAGGCTCGCCGCCAGCAATACGAATATTACCGCAACAAGCTTTTAGCCTTCAAAGAATTGAAGTCATGAATATGGCAGAATTTGATACAATTGAGGATCTAGCTAGATATATAAAACGTAATCTTGATGCATCCACTTCGAAAAAAAATATTTTAGCATTATTTGCCTTTAATTCTACTGGCAAAACTAGGCTAACCAAGATACTGAGCACGGCGGATGACGAGAATGAAGTGGATAACGGTCAAACAAAAGTTCTTTGCTATAACGCATTCTTGGAAGACATATTCAAGTGGGATAACGAGAATTATATTCTTACCTTTGACACGAATTCATGGATCATTAATTTGATCATTGAACAAGGACTCGATGGCGTTATAGTAGATAATTTTAATGATGTCATCAATTTGAAGATTGAGCCGTCGTTTGATTTTACTAAAGGGGAGGTTACTTTTAACATCGTTTCAGGGGACAATAGAAGCACCACAAATATCAAAATTTCAAAAGGCGAAGAAAGTGTTTTGATATGGTCCGTCTTTTATGCTGTCTTAAAAACAGCGGTTGACGCACTAAATACAAATGAAGCCGACAGAACAACTCCAATATTCAATGATCTAAAATATATAATTATTGACGACCCTGTCTCTTCCATAGATGATACGCGAATTATCACGATAGCTATTAAACTGATTGAAACTGTACAGTCTTGTCAAAATAATGCGGTAAAGTTTTTTATAACCACGCATCATGCCTTGTTTTACAATGTCATTGTAAACAATTTCAACAAAAACGCCAGGGATCGCAAATGCAGTTTCAGATCTTATAGTTTACTAAAAGACAATTATATCTTTAGACTCTCAGAGAAAGGTGACGCACCATTCTCCTACCATTTGTCGGTAAAGGAAATCATCCAAGAAGCCATTGAAAGTAATAATCTTGAAAAATACCATTTTAATTTTTTTAGAAATATCCTAGAAAAAACAGCTAACTTTTTGGGGTATAGCCATTGGACTGATTGTGTTGCAAAAGATAATAAACAAAAATTCATAAGACTTCTTAATTTGTATAGCCACGGTAAATTATCAGATTTAGAAAGCAGAGAGCTGTCTGGAGAAGATAAAAATTTGTTTAAAGAAACTTTTAATAATTTCATGACGCATTTTAAATGGAATTGAAAAATATTATGTTAAAAAACAAATATAACCTCGTTGCCGAAAGCACCCAGAGCACCGTTGTTGCCGAATATGTCCCAGATGCCAAAAGAGTGGCCCACTATCAAAGCGAGGCGGCGCTGGAGCAGGCCTTCATTGAGCAGCTACAAAGTCAGGCCTATGAATACCTGGCCATTACCTCCGAAGCTGATCTTATTCTCAATCTACGCCAACAATTAG
>JBAYZW010000057.1:0-5574 GCA_041672305.1 Bacilli bacterium | reverse complement strand
TTATCAGTATCAGGAGAGGCTTCTGCGCGCTCCCACTTAGATACAGCTTGTCGTGATAATCCTAATTTATCGGCCAACTCCTCTTGAGAATAGCCATTTTTCTTTCTCATCTTTACCAGACGATCCGCAATTTCGATGTTCATAATGTTTTCCTCCTTGCGTTGACTTTAATCTATCAATTTTTTATTGGTTGCTGCTACCAACTCTACTTTTCATTTCCGCAACTATTGGTTGCTTTTTTATTTTATCTTAATTTTATTGTATCGTGAACTTGAACCAATAATAAATAACTTATAAAATAAGTATATTCATTACTATGGTTGAAGGTATTATTCTTGCGGGAGGCTACTCTTCAAGGGCTAAACAAAACAAAATGTTATTAAGGTTTAATGATAAACCCCTCATTTTTTATACAGTTATGAGTCTTCTTCCTTTCGTTAATCACCTTATTGTGGTGACTGGACATTATGATTTAGATATTCGACAGGCGTTAAGGGATTTTCCTCAAATTGAAATAGTTCGCAATAGTAATTATGACAAGGGAATGTTTTCGAGCATCTTATGTGGCGTTAAAAAAATTCATTCTGACATTTTGATTTTGCCAGGAGATTGTCCATTCATAAAAAATGAAACGATTGTTTCTTTATTAAATGGAATAGGTGATATTCGTATCCCAGAATATAAGAATAAGCATGGTCACCCCATCTATATTTCTCGCTCATTAGTGGAAGAATTAAAGAAAGAGCCAGTAGATTATAATCTAAAAGCATTTCGTAATTGCCATAATTATGAAATAATAGAGACAACCGACAAAAATATTCTCAATGATATTGATACATTAAATGATTACCAAGATTTAAACAAGAATCTAGAAGGGAAATAGTATGCGCGCAAAAAACTTTTATCGAGCGTTATCACTAGATGATGCTTATCAAAAATTGCTCGAAAATCCTAAAAACTCCATCATTGCTGGTGGTCTTTGGATTAAAAAGATGGGGCAAAGTTATGAAACATTAATTGATATTTCACAATTGAAACTTGATCAAATTAATGAGGATAACGATTTTATCTATATTGGTTCAATGGTAACTCTGAGAGATTTTGAAACATCTCCAATTGTTAATAACTTTTGTGATGGTATACCAGCATTTGGCATTAGAGAAGTGATGGGTGTGAATTTTAGAAACATTGCCACTATAGGCGGTTCTATCTTTGGCAGATATCCTTTTTCAGATGTTATCAGTGCTTTATTACCATTTGATGTAACTTTATCTTTTTATCCAGAACAAAGCATGTCTTTGGAAGAATACCTTCATTACAAAGGAAAAATTCAAGGCATTCTTGTTGCAATTAAAATTAAAAAAGAAAAAGCCAAGGGTTTTTATAAGAAAGTAAAAACAACGGCTCTCGATTTTCCACTTATCAATATTGCTGTTTGCAAGAGAAATGATAAATACTATATCTCAGTTGGCTCTCGACCAATGGTGGCCGCTCTTGCTTATAAAGCAATGGAAGAGGCTGATGCTGGATTAGATTTTAAACAAGTCGCAAAAACGGCTGTTGAAGAATATGCGTTTGCTGATAGTTTTTCTATTAGCAAAAATTATCGTAAAGAAATTGCCGAAGTCTATATTCGACGCGGGCTTGAGGAGGTTAGCAAATAATGGAAGTCACATTTATTCTTAATCATATTAAGGTAACATATAATGTTCGTCCTGATGAATATCTCGCTGAATCATTAAGAGAGCACGGTATTCTCTCTGTTCGCGTGGGGTGCGATGAGAGCACTTGTGGTTCTTGTACTGTTTTAATTGATGAAAAACCGGCGATGTCTTGCAGTGTTTTAACCGCTCAAGTAGAGGGGAAACATGTTACCACAGTGGAAGACATTCAAGATGAAGCTAATTTGATTGCTGATTATTTTTCTGACGAAGGGGCTGATCAATGTGGTTTTTGCCTCGTTGGTTTCGCTCTTGTTATACATGCCTTATGTCGAGAATACGAAGATCCAACTGACGAAGAAATTAAAAATTATCTCGTTGGTAATCTTTGTCGTTGCAGTGGATATAATGCTCAGTTTATCGCTGTTAAAAAATATTTAGCGGAGGTCAAAAAGCATGTCAAAAAGTAATTTGAAAGTTGTTAATAACAAAACTCGTTCTGTCGATGGCCATGCGGAAATGATGGGGCGTCCTCTTTATACTGATGATTATGCGCCTCACGGCTCTTTAGTTTGCCGAATGTTGAGAAGTCCTCATGCCTTTGCTCATATTAAAAATATTGATACCAGCAAAGCTGAAGCCCTTAATGGTGTTAAGTGTGTTTTAACTTATAAAAACGTTCCACATGTCGCGATGTCTCGAGCTGGACAAGCTGCTCCTTCTCCTTCTCCAATTGATAAATTTATTCTCGATGAATATGTTCGTTATGTTGGCGACGAAGTAGCGTGTGTCGCTGCTATTAATGAGAGAATTGCTGAAGATGCTCTTAAACTTATCGAAGTTGAATACGAAGTCTTTGAACCGGTTCTCGATTATAAAAAAGCTTTTCAAAATAAAACAGTGATTCATCCTGAAGAAGGCATTTCACAAGCTTTTGAGATGGGCTTTCGCCCGAAAGACAATGTCGCTGCTAGTTATGAAATGCAAGTTGGTGATGTTGAATCAGCTTTAAAGAAGTGTGAAGTTGTTATTGAACATACCGCTGAATCGCAGGCTCAAGCACATGCGATGATGGAACCCCATTGCTCGAACGCTCGTTTGGATGATCACAATCGTTTAGTTATTTACACTTGTACTCAAACGCCTTTCCATATGCGACGAATTCTTGCTAAGACTTTAGGAATGCCTCTTAATGGTGTCCGTATTGTAAAGCCTCGCGTCGGTGGTGGCTTTGGTGGCAAGCAAGCTTTTCATTGTGAATTTTTTGTTGCTCTAGTGACCCTGAGAACTGGATTGCCATCTAAAATGGTCTATTCTCGTGAAGAAGTTTTTGGAGCTTCTTACACTCGTCATCCAATGTGTATTACGATGAAAATAGGCGCTGATAAAGATGGCACAATTCGCGCTATTGATTGCCGTGCTTTAAGCGATACTGGCGCTTATGGAGAACACGCTCTAACTGTCTTTATGATTGTCGGTAGTAAAGTGCTACCTTTATATAATAAAGTTGATGCTGTTCGCTTCGGTGGACGCGTTGTTTATACTAACCATGTTCCAGCTGGTGCTTATCGAGGATATGGCGCTATTCAAGGCAATTATGTTTTGGAATCTGCTATTGATATATTAGCGGAAAAACTTCACATGTCTCCAATTGAACTTCGTTTAAAAAATTCGATGAAAGAGAAAGAAACATCTCCTATTTTTGAAATTATGGGCGAAGGTACTAAAGGTACCCCAATGATTATGGAATCATGTAAATTGCCCTATTGTATCACTCGTGGAGCCGAATTAATTGATTGGGATAAAAAATACCCACGTATTCAAGTTGGACCTCACACCATAAGATCAGTTGGAATGGCTATTGCTATGCAAGGCAGCGGCATTCCTTATATGGATATGGGCTCGTCCTCTATTAAATTAAATGATGATGGTTCATACATGGTCACTTCTGGTGCCACTGATATTGGTCAAGGTTCCGATACAGTCATTACTCAGATTGTCGCTGAAGAATTAATGACAAGCGTTGATCGAGTGACTATTTATTCTTCTGATACTGATTTAACACCATTCGATGTTGGAGCTTATGCCTCTTCAACAACCTATGTTTCTGGTAACGCAGCTTTAAGAGCGGCCCAAAAGATGAAGGCTCGCTTAATTCGAGAGGCTGCTGCTATTTTAGAAGTTAAAGAAGATGACATTGATTTTGATGGTAAAGTTTTTGTTGCTGGTGATAAAAGCATTAAATTAGCTGATTTAGCTAGTCGTATAACTTATTCAAAAGATATGCATCAAGTAGCTGTAACAGAAAGTTTCTTTGGTCGTGTCTCTCCCCCACCTTTTATGGCGGGATATGTTGAAGTTGAAGTCGATACTGAAACGGGTGAATATCAATTAGTTAACTATGTTTCTGTTGTCGATTGCGGTACCACCATTAATCCAATGCTCGCTCGTGGACAAGTAGAGGGTGGTATTGTTCAGGGCTATGGAATGGCTTCATGCGAGTCAGTTATTTATAATAAAACAGGTAAATTATTAACTAATAATTTCTCAACCTATCATATTCCAACTCATAAAGAGATTAATAAATTAACGACTGAATTTGCTGATTCATATGATCCAACTGGACCATTCGGAGCAAAATCAGTTGGTGAGATTGGCATTGATACACCTCCTGCCGCCTTATGCAATGCAATTTATAATGCAGTGGGAGTTAGGATTAATGATTTACCCATTACTCCAGAAAAAATCCTCACTGCTATGAAAGAAAAAGAGGAGAAAAAAGAGCAATAAAGGGTTTTAAAATGAATGATTTATTAATAACAAATGGTAATCTTTACATCGATGGTAAATGGAAAAAAGCTAACATTGGTGTCAAAGATGAGAGGATTGCTTATCTCGGTTTAGATGAACCTGATGCATTGGAAATTTTTAATGCTGATGGTTTAAAAATAATTCCAGGTTTAATTGATCCTCATGTTCATTTTTCATTAAACTGTGGAACTGTTGTCTCGGTTGATGACTTTGCTTCTGGTACTAGGTCAGCGGTTTATGGTGGTGTTACTACTATTGTTGATTTTGTTGATCCAGCACGCAACGCTAAAACATTAGAGAAACTCTTTTATGAACGATTGCAATTAGCAAAAACTTCTCAAGTTGATTATCATCTCCATGGATGTATTAAAGAACCAGATGGTGATTTAGAGGAATTTGTTTTAAAAATGAAAAGTTTAGGAATGAATACTATTAAACTTTTTACCACTTATTCTGAAACGCATAGAAGGACCTATGATAAAGATATTTATAACCTACTAAAATTATCAAAAAAATATAATTTTTTAGTGGTTTGTCATATTGAGAACGATGATTTAATTAAACATGATAATTCTTATTTATGTACAGATATTGCAAAAGCTAGACCGAGTGAATGCGAAAAAACCGAAGCCTTAAAATTAGCTGAATTTGTAAAGCAAACTGGTGGATATCTTTATATGGTTCATTGTAGCAGTGGCGATACTTTGCAAGCTTTGATTGATAATTATAGCGATATTTTGGGTCAGCATTTCTTCGTGGAAAGTTGCCCCCAATATTTCTTATTTAACGAATCTAATTTGCAAGATCAAAATGGTTATCTATTTACTTTTGCTCCACCACTCAGAAGTGCCAATGAACAAGAGTTGCTGGTTAAGAACATCTCTTATATAAATACAATTGGAACTGATCATTGTTCATTTAATGTTGCTGATAAAAAAAATCATCCATCCTTATCTGGCCATCCTTTAGGAATTGGTGGAATTGAAACATCATTTCTCGTTCTTCATAAAATGTTTGGTGACCAAATTATTGATAAAATGAGCAAAAATGTCGCAAAACTGGAACATTTTTCACATAAAGGTTCGATTGAGGTTGGAAAAGA
>JBAYZW010000056.1:0-5768 GCA_041672305.1 Bacilli bacterium | reverse complement strand
ATTGGGTGGTACCGCGGATATCGTAACGATTTTCGTCCCATTAGTAGGGAGAAGATCGTTTTTATTTTTTCCCCACTAGGAAAGGAACATATTCTTATGTCACACATTGCCAGATTCAAAGCCGAGCCTTTTCCCCTAGAGATGCATAAGGCCCGTGTCGTTCAAAAACTTAATCTCTTACCCATTCAAGATCGCTTGAAAGCTATTCAAGAAGCCGGAAACAATACTTTCTTATTAAGAAATAGAGATGTCTTCTTAGATATGCTGACCGATAGCGGCACCAACGCGATGAGCATTTTTCAAGTCGCGGCGATGGATATCGCGGATGATGCCTACGCCGGAAGCGAGACCTTCTATCGCCTAGAAGAAGCCATTAATCGCTTCTTTGATACCAAATTCTTTCTCCCTGCTCACCAAGGTCGAGCTTGTGAACATATATTAGCTAAGACCTTCGTTAAACCTGGAGATGTCGTGCCGATGAATTATCACTTTACCACCACGAAAGCTCACATTATGGAATGCGGTGGTTCAGTGGAAGAATGCTTTATTCCTGAAGCGGTTAAAACTACTAGTACTTGTCCCTTTAAGGGCGATATGAATATGCCCATGCTTAAAAGCGTGGTTGAAAAGGTCGGTGTCGAGCACATTCCTTTCATCCGTATTGAATTAGGCACCAACCTCATCGGTGGTCAACCTATCTCTTTAAAGAGTATTAAAGAAGTTGGAGCATTTGCCAAAGAAAAAGGCATCTTAGTCGTCATTGACGCGAGCCTCTTAGCCGATAATCTCTACTTCATCAAAGTGCGAGAAAAAGAATGTCAAGACATGGACACTCTAACCATTGTTCATGAAATCGCGAAATGCGCCGATATCATCTACTTCTCGGCCCGTAAATTAGGATGTGCCAGAGGCGGTGGATTAGCCATGAATGATCAAAAATTATTCGACAAGATGAAAAACCTTGTTCCGTTATATGAAGGATTCCTCACCTATGGTGGCATGTCCGTCCGTGAGATGGAAGCTATTGCCGTTGGCATTGACGAGACTCTTGATATGGATATGATTTCTCAAGGTCCCGAGTTCATCGCTGAATTTGCGAGACAACTACAAAAAGAAGGTATCCCCATTATCACTCCTGCCGGAGGATTAGGACTCCATATCAACGCCAGAGAATTCATTCCTCAAGTCAAAGATGAAGAATACCCCGCTGGAGTACTAGCCACCGCCATCTTCTTAGTCAGTGGCGTAAGAGGCATGGAACGTGGAACCATCTCTGAAGCTCGTAATCCCGATGGCAGTGAACATATTGCTTCCGTTGAATTAGTGCGATTAGCATTGCCAAGAAGAGTCTTTACGCTTTCTCATATTACCTTCTTAGTTGATCGATTAGCGTGGCTTTATAAAAACCGCGACTTAATCGGTGGCTTAAAGTTTATCGAAGAACCCGAGATTATGCGTTTCTTTGTTGGACGCTTAAAAGAAGTTGGCGATTGGCAAGAAAAACTCGTCGCTAAATTCGTCGAAGATTTTGGCGAAGATGCTTTATGATACGATATAAAACCTCAATATTGAGGTTTTATTTTAAATTTAATTCATCATTTAATAATATAATTTCTGTATCAAAAAATTGTTCTTGAAAAAATGTTTTTTTCTTAATTTCTTCTTTTGAAAACGATTGCTCATTTGAACATACTATTAAATTATTCTTACACTCATTTTTATTATAAATAATAGCTTTTACTATACCTTTATATTCTTTTATGGGTTCATTTACACCTAAAATATATGCATATTGTTTTTCGCCATCTATGGAAATCGCATCTACTAAATATCCATAATTAACTTGATAAATAACTTCTTTATGAATTGGATGAATTGATCCTAATGGTCTATCTACAACAATAACAACTTCTTTACCAAGCAAATCAATAAGGTCGTTTTTATATTCATATTCTTTTATCTTTGGATGTGAATTTAAATATTCAATATATTCAAAATCATCAATTTGAACAGTTGAAACGTTTTTACCATCGAAGGTATATTCATTTGTTATATCGTCAAAAAACATAAGGACTTTATATATGATTTTCCCAACTTTTACGAACATTTTAATATTATCAATTACTTTTAACGGCTTTTCTAATGCCTTATTAATCGTTTCAGAAGTAACAAACGCAATGGCGCTTCTTAAAATATTCATTTGATTATTTGACATATTTTTGATTTTCCCAATTTTCACTAAAAAAGTAGCAAAACCATTTGAAATATTAGAGATAATTTTCGAGCTTCTAAAATCTCTAATATCATCAAGTATCAATCGTTTTGGAACATATTTTTCTGATGAATAATTACTTTTTTTGATAGAGGATTTAAAATGCTTATTATTTCTTATTTGCGGAAAATCAGCATTATTGTTTTTTGAACCAACCAAACCAAAAAACATCTCTTTTATTACAGTTTTTACATCATTTACAAAAAAATTCTCATTCTTTTTTGGTTTTAATTGATTTTCTTTTTTATATTTATGATAAGCCTTGCTTCGCTTTCTTTTTGTTTTTTCAACACCAGCTTTTTCAAAAGCTTCTGGATCTGTCGATTTATATATCAAAATAATTATCTCCCATTTTTTTAAAATTATCTAAAATTATAAATTTTATTAATAATTTAAATTCTTAAAAAGAACATCCATATTTCCAATACAAATTCTACC
This sequence comes from Bacilli bacterium, assembly GCA_041672305.1. GTDB lineage: Bacteria > Bacillota_I > Bacilli_A > RFN20 > CAG-826 > JAAYDH01. The sequence continues at coordinate 3,058 of JBAYZW010000056.1, read as the reverse complement.
CTTGTTTCTGTCTCCCGTTGCTGGAGATGTTACAACAAATTTGATTCTTGTTGTATTTTCTGGAAATAAAATTCGATATTGATTAGGATTAGTTCTTACTTTTGATAATGTGATATCGTTAAGTAAATCAAGTTGTGAAACATAATCTATTCCATCAACGCTTGAATAAATTATTGCAGTTGAATCTGCTGTACTTAAGAGTTCAGAATTGCTCCACATAGTTAAGTCAACACAAATGGCATCTATTGGAGTATCAAATATATATTCTAAATAAGCTGTGCCAGCATTTAAACGATGTGGAGACAAAACGATGTATTCTTCTTCAATGTAACCAGTTCTCAAACGTTTTGTATCAATAGTAGCACCACCAGTTGTATTAATAGTTTTTGTTTTACTATAAAAGAAATACTGTTGTTCAAAAGCATAATCAGTAATACCGATTTGATTTATATTACTTCTAATACTAAATTTTGTTTCATTACTCCCCCCTACAGTTGTATAAACAAGTTTTTGAGTGTCTAGATTGATTTTTACGCAATCATAAACTTCGCCATTAGCAACACAATGGTAAATAAACTCTCCAATATCTGACCATGCATCAGTACTAGTTGAAGAAAATTTCGAACGCCACTCTTCTAAAAGAGTTGTTCCATTTTTATTATTATGCAGATCCATTTCTTTGTCGATTCCTTCAGGAGTATCAGATTCATGTGCGCTTGTTAATTTCAATGCAAAACTTGAACCAAATTCATATGTTAATAATGCGCTCCAATAAGTATGCCTAAAAGCATCACCATCATCTTGATAGCACGAAAGAGTTGGATAATAAATCTGAGCTTGAGTAGAAGCTCGTTCTGTAAGATTTTTCGCTGTTTCATACTGATGAGGCCACAAATTTAAAACAATTGTCCAAAATTCATCATTGTTAAGTTCGTGTCCATCGTATGAATAAGAAGAATTAGAATTTTTATTCAAATAAAGTTGAGAAATGATTTGCTCTTGTGTAAAATTTGGATTTTCTTCTTCTATCAATTCATAATCAGAAGCAAGGTTCCAATTATCTAAAGCATTTGTGCTTTGTGTTTCAAGTGAAGTAACCTCGCAAACAGCTCTATTAACAATTTCTGAGTCAACAGTTTCTTGTGCTGTCATACCTCCTAAACACGAAAATAACAAAACTAAATTAACCAACATATTTTTTCCTCCTTTTTATATGTATTAATTCTATTTAAAATGCAAAAACTCAAGGAAGGAGAAACGGCAATACCAAAGTATTCTAAAAAGTCCATTGTATATTGAAAGAAATCTATTTTAAAAATAGATAAAATAAAAATTGCTATTAACACCACCACAAAAGTTGATAAAAAAGAAATTATTGTTATTTTTTTCGCCTTAACAACGCTTAAAATAAAATAAGAAAAAATGAGAGGTAAAACAATGCCAAAAAAGAAAGAAACAATTTTCAAAACTATTTGATATCCAAAAGGCATTATTACCAATGATAAAAATAATAATGAAAAATATAAACCGATAGTTAATATATAAGAAAAAATGCCAGCTATTATCCAATAACGTTTCGATAAAGGTTTTCTATCAACATTATTAATTGAAACATATGTAAAAATAAGTCCAATTTCTATTCCAAAACATAATAAAAATATAAAGAAGGAAATAAAACCAAACATATGCAAATTACTACCTGGGATTAATTCAAATAAAAGAGAAGAAATTGAACAAACAAAACTGATAAATAAAGATACTATTAAATTTTTGTTATTGTTATATATTTTCTTTATCGATTTAACGATGTCTATCAAACTAAATACTAATTTGCCTAGAACAATAAATAAGACGATAATTGCAAGAATAAAAAAGCCATTTATTTGATGAGGAATAAAAATGTAACTAACTAATGAATAATTGATTCCAAATTCAGATACATCAATAGGAATAAAAGCTACTATTAACGCAAGTAAAGAAAGAAAACAAGCCAAAACTTTTCCCCCAATAACAGAATTGCTCCGCTTCCTTTTTATTAATTCAAATAATTCTCCTTCATTTGGTAAATCAGTTTTGTCTCCTAACAAATCATTAAGAGAAATGTTTAATATAGAACATATATCATCAATAATATACATGCTTGGGTAACCATCTCCACATTCCCATCTTGAAACTGTTTTTTCGCTAACAAAAAGTTTTTTTGATAAGTCTAATTGAGTCAAATTCATTTTAAGTCTTTTGTCTTTAATAATCTGACCTACTTCAAAAGCATTTTTCACTATGTTACCCCCTTTCAAATCTTTAATATTATATGTTTAATTAACAAAAACATTAACTCTATTTAAAATGGAGTTCATTTTTATTTCGATTGAATCTTATAATTATAACAACACAACTTATAAAAAATAATCAAAATAAATTATTTAATTCATATGTTTATTCCTGAACGAAAAAGTGCAAAAATTAGTTTTTTAGCGAAACAACACTATAAAGATCATATAGTTTCATTAAAGATTCTAAATAGCGATCTTCATAAGTATCAATTGAGGCATCACCACGAGAGATATATTCAGCATTTTCTAGATGCTTATCTTTAATAATCATCGCTGAGATAGAATCCACTAGACACATCGTCCAATAACAATCTTTAATTTCTGGACATTTTTTTAAAGAGGCAATATGGATAAGCATATCAACGGGTTTCTCATCTTTATGAATAATATAAAGAGGATCATTAGTTTTCTTCTTAGTTAGATATGAATCAAGATAATCAGAAAAACTGATATATTTATGCGCTCTTTTCTCTTTTAGAGAAGTAGCTTCCGAAAACCAATTAAAATTATCAGGAAAAATATGTTTAAACTCATCTTTATCTGAATAAGATGAGGATGAATAATCAATGGAATGACGATAGTATTTAGCGTTGTCATATAAAACATCAGCTCCTAAATCATTTTGATGAATATATTCCCTAACTAAATCAATTCCACTATCGATCCATTTAGAATTATCAATGAGACCAAAAGAATAATTAAGTTGTTTAAGAACTTCTTTTTGC
>JBAYZW010000055.1:0-5881 GCA_041672305.1 Bacilli bacterium | reverse complement strand
TGATCTTTTAGTGAGTGAAGCGGCTAAATTTGCTGATGTTGATGATGATATTCAAAATTTTGAAAATAAATATGAAACAGTGAGTGGTGAGCGTGGCGTGACACTTTCCGGCGGTCAAAAACAACGCATTTCGATTGCTCGAGCATTCGCGAAGAATGCCCCTATTATGATCTTGGATGATTCTGTTTCGGCCGTTGATATTAAGACGGAAGAAAAAATCCTTCATCATATTACCGAACAAAGAATTGGGAAAACCACAATCGTTGTGGCTTCTCGCGTTTCAACTGTCTCACATCTCGATCGCATTCTCGTTCTTAATGAGGGCAAAATTGAGGCTTTTGATACCCATGCAAATCTGATGAAAATTTCCCCATTCTATCAAAGAATGGTTCATTTACAAGAACTCGAAAAAGAAACGGAAGGAGGAAAATAAAATGGCTGACGATGAAAAATTAGAGCAATTAAAGGGTGATAAAAAACTCCCCTTTCATATCTTAGCGAAAAGACTATGGCACTATATCAAGCTAGAATCAATTTGGTTTATTTTATCTTTTTTCCTCGTTCTAGTTAATGTTGCTATCGAGGCAATTATGCCAAAATTCATCGGTTGGATTGTCGCGGAATTAGATGTCTCAACTGGTAATCCATCCTTATACTACATTATTTGGATTGCTCTCGGATATTTTGTCTTGAGTGTCATTTCCTATATCTTCTATTATATTCAAGGTGTTATGCTCCAAAAAACTGGTCAAAGGATTATCTATAATTTACGAATGGAAGTCTTTGAACATATCGAGAGTATGTCGCAAAATCAATTTAATGAAATGCCCGTTGGTTCTTTAGTGACGAGAGTGACAAATTATACCTCTTCAATGTCTGATTTATTTACTAACGTCCTTGTCAATCTCGTGAAAAATGTTTTGATGGTTATCGCTGTTTTTGTGATGATGATGATTGTCTCTTGGTATCTCGCCTTAATTCAACTTGGATTTTTGGTTATTGTCTTTATCATTTCTTACATTTTTAGAACTATTGTTTATCGCGTTTTCAAAAGTGAGAGACAATATCTCTCTGAAATGAACACTTTTGTGAATGAAAATCTTTCCGGTATGAAGATTATTCAAATTTTTAATCAGCAAAAGCGTAAGGAGAATGAATTTTTGGTCAAGAATGAGAATCTTCGTAAAACACGTTACAAAGTAGTGTTAGCCTTTGGCTTATACCGCCCAGCCCTTACCCTTTTATACTATACCGCCATTGTGGTCACTTTCTTAGTCGGCATGAATTCAGCCATGACCGCAGCTGTCGCTGTTGAATTCTATCTCTATGTTTCGCGCTTTTTTAATCCTGTTCAAACTATTGCTGATCAACTCAACGCCATTCAGAAAGCTAATACCGCTTGTGAGAGATTATTTAATCTTTTGGATGTTAAGCCAGAAGTTCTTGATTCTCCAGAAGCACGAGATATTGAAAGTTTTACTGGCAAAATTGAATTCCGTCATGTCTGGTTTGCCTATGAAAAAGAAAATTGGATTCTTAAAGATGTTTCTTTTGTTGTCGAGCCAAAGCAAACAGTGGCATTTGTCGGTGCTACAGGAGCAGGTAAAACAACAATTCTCGGTTTAATTGTTCGCAATTTTGAAATTCAAAAAGGACAAATTCTCATCGATGATATTGACATTAAAGATATCAAAGTTAAATCATTGCGAAAGCATATTGGTCAAATGTTACAAGATGTTTTCTTATTCTCTGGAACAATGAGAGATAATATTACACTACATGATGATAAATACACTAATGATGAAATCATGGCGGCGTGCCGTTATGTTAACGCTGATAGTTTCATTGAGAAAAGCGCTAAAGGCTTGGATGAAGTTGTGATTGAAAGAGGCGAGAATTATTCGCAAGGACAGCGTCAATTAATTTCTTTTGCTCGCACCGTTTTAAGCGAACCACAAATTCTTATTTTAGATGAAGCAACTGCTAATATTGACACTGAAACAGAAGTCCTCATTCAAGAATCACTGGAAAAGATGAAAAATATTGGCACCATGCTCATTGTCGCTCATCGCCTTTCAACAATTCAAAAAGCTGATCAAATTATTGTCCTTCAACATGGTGAAGTTATCGAAAAAGGTAATCATCAATCACTTTTGAAAAATAAAAGCTATTATTATAAACTCTATAAATTGCAATTTACTCAAAACTAAAAAGACTTTTGTCTTTCCTTTTATATTTGTCTTCTTATTTCTTTAAATAATAAAGAAAAGTCTATATGATATACTTATAAGATTATGACAGCAGAAGTTAAGACTATTCCTATCAATGGTGGTTACCCTCTTCATACTTTCGAGGATGTTGAAGCCATTTATCAAAATTATATTTCTTCGGTAGATGATCGAAAGAAAATTCGCGAAGCCTATAATTTTATTATTGAGAAGCACAAAGATCAATTTCGCAAAAGTGGAGAGCCCTATTTTCATCATCTTGTTGAAGTAGCGTATATCGTCGCTTCATTACAATGTGGACCAACGACAATTATTGCCGCTTTTTTACATGATGTCGTAGAAGACACTGATGTGACAGTCGAAGACATTGAAAAAATATGGGGCGGTGAAGTAGCTAAGATTGTCGATTCCTTAACCAAAATCCAAAGATTAAAACTCTCAAAGATGCATAGCGAAGAATTCGAAGCTGAAGATCATCGCAAAATTTTTATTGGGATGGCCAAAGATATTCGCGTCATCATTATTAAACTTGCCGATCGCCTTCATAATTTGAGAACTCTTGAGGCTCTTTCAGATGAGCGACAACTAGCGATTGCTCAAGAAACAATGGAAGTTTTTGTTCCTATTGCTCATCGCTTAGGTCTTGATGTTTTGAAATCAGAGATGGAGGATCTTTGTTTAAAATATCTTCAACCAGAGCGGTATTTAGAAATCAAGAAACTTTTATCTAAAAAAGCCAAAACCATGGGTAAAACTCTTGAAGCCTTACGAAAAAGAATTGCGGACATTCTCTTTGAGAATAATATTCCTTTCGATATTTCCGCTCGCGTCAAATCAATTTATTCAATTTATACGAAAATGTATTTAAAAGGACATCCTTTTGATGAGATATATGATATCCTCGCTTTGCGAATTGTCACTGATACTGAAATGCGATGTTACGAAATATTAGGCTTAATTCATAAGACATATAAACCAGTTCCTGGTCGTTTTAAAGATTATATTGCCATGCCTAAGCCTAATATGTATCAATCTCTTCATACCACAATTGTTTCAGGTAATGGCAATTTTTATGAGATTCAAATTCGAACCAAAGAGATGGATGACATCGCTGAAATTGGTGTTGCAGCTCACTGGGCTTATAAAGAGAATACCGGTTATAGTTCTCGCAAAGAACAACAAGAAATTGAAGATAAATTGCACTGGTTTAGAGATTTTGTCTCAGTGACTAATGAAAACACTGAGGCTAATGCTAGTGACTATGTCAATAATCTTAGTCGCGATATTTTTGAGGCTAATGTTTATGTCTTTACTCCAAAAGGTAAAGTTATTGAACTGCCTAATGGCAGTACTCCTGTTGATTTTGCTTATCGTATTCATACAAAGGTGGGCGATAGCACGACGGGAGCGCTTGTCAATGGAGTAATGGTGCCACTTAATACAATTTTAAAAACAGGTGACATGGTAGAAATTAAAACGAGTAAAAATTCTCCTGGTCCGAGCGAAGGATGGCTGAATTTCGTTCGTTCAGCGCAAGCTAAGAGTTGCATTCGTAAATTTATTGCCAAAAAGAACGCTGATGTGATGCGTGACGAAAAAATCGCAAAAGGACGTCAGTCTTGCCTCGACGCTTTCCGCGATCGCGGCATTGATGAACCCGAGATGATGGAATATCTCGATAATTCCAAAGTTTTGAATTATTTTCATTTTAATTCTGTCGATGATTTATTTGTCGGCGTTTCAGGGCGAAAGCCAGTTCCAAGCGCTATCTTTGATTTTCTTAAAATTAAACGCCCACCAGTCATTAATACAACTGGTCCTCGTCAAAGGGTTGCTTCGGCTTGTCCTGTTTATTGTCGAGGGGGTGGAAGTCGTCTCGCTATCTCGTTAGCCAATTGTTGCACGCCGATTCCGGGTGACGACATTGTTGGATATATTACTAAAGGTAAAGGCATTACTGTTCATCGTCGAACATGTCCCAATGTCGCTAACGAAAAAGAGCGGCTAATTAATGTTTATTGGCGAAGCGATATTGAAGCCTCAACTTATCCTGTTGATGTCTTCATCGAAGCAAGCGATCGCCCTAATTTATTAGTTGATGTTCTCTCGACTTTGTCGATTGCCAAAGTCAGTACTTCTTCAGTTCATGCTTCAACTAGCCCTTCTAATTTTTCAGCGACGATTAGCGCTACTTTACAAGTGAGCGATGCCAAACGATTAAATGATATTTTTAATATCATTCAAAATATTCCTGGCGTCTACCGTGTGACGCGAATGATTCATTAGTTTTTGAAAGGAAATAGATATGTATGGAAATCAATAATGTTAAAGGAACACACGATATTTTTAGTGGTGAAGCTAATGCTTTTTCTCAAGTAGAGAGCATTATGAAGAGCATTGCTGAATTATTTGCTTTTTCCGAAGTTCGTCCTCCGGTTCTTGAACATAGCGAAGTCTTTGTTCGCGGTGTCGGCGCAAGTAGCGATGTCGTTAGAAAAGAAATGTATACCTTTTTAGATAAAGGTGGACGCAGCATTACTTTGCGCCCCGAGTTTACGGCTGGCATTATTCGTTTAATGGTGCAAAATAAATTATTATTTACCAATGAATTACCTTTAAAAGTTTATTATGATGGTCCTGTCTTTCGTTATGAAAGACCACAATTGGGTCGCTATCGTCAATTTAATCAATTTGGGGTGGAATCAGTCGGACATAATTCTCCTTTGTGCGACTTAGAAGTTATCGTCTTAGCTTATACCATCTTGACAAGTCTCGGCTTAGAAAATGTCTCCATTAAAATTAATACTCTTGGAGATGAAGCTAGTCGCGATGCCTATCGTCTCGCCCTAAAAAAATATTTTAAAAATCACATTTCTCATATGTGCTCAGATTGTCAAAGTCGATACGAACTTAATCCTTTACGAATTCTCGATTGTAAAGTTCCTGAGGATCAAGAGATTGTTAAAGGATCTCCTAAAATGTCATCTTATCTTTCAGATGCTTCCAAAGAGCGCTTTCAAATTATTATTGAAGCTTTAAAGTCATTTGGTATCCCTTACGAGATTGATGACACATTAGTTCGGGGTCTTGATTATTATAGTGAGACTGTTTTTGAATTTCATTATACGAGCGCCAAGGGCAATAATTATGGTGCTATTGGAGCGGGTGGTCATTATGATAAACTCGTTAAGGAATTAGAGGGACCAGATCTTCCAGGAGTGGGTTTCTCATTTGGCATTGAAAGAATTGTTTCCATCATGAAAGATGATGATTTACTCCCTGATGACATGCTTGGACTCACTCTTTCTTTCTATGTCATGCCAGTCGGAGAAAAGGCTCAATTAACCGCGAGCGCTGTGGCAAACACCATTCGCGTGCTCGGTTATAGTGTTGATGTTTGCTTTGATAACATCAAAATGGGTAATATGTTTAAACGCGCGGAAAAAAAGAAAGCCAAATACGCTATTATCATTGGTGAAAACGAGATGAACAATGGTGAAGTAATTATCAAAGACTTAACTAGTAAAGAACAAATGACAATTAAACAAGAAGAATTAGAAGACAAGGTTGTGGAACTTCTCGAAGGTGAAACCCATGAATGTACTTGTGGGTGTCATGATGAACATCACGACGAGAATTGTCATTGTCATGAG
>JBAYZW010000054.1:0-5956 GCA_041672305.1 Bacilli bacterium | reverse complement strand
TCCCCTTTTATCAATCTGCCTCACTTCTTGTGGTTTTAATTACCATATGAATGCTTTTTTTGATGATGAGGTTATTAAAGAAAATGAAGTTGATCATTTGCCATCACCGACAGGAGAGATGCTTTATATTGAAGAGCATGGATTTGTCGACCCTTATGTTTATGTTGATGATAATCGAACTTCTTTTGATGCATATGCCAGCGTTGTTTTGCATTATTTGCAAACCCTTGATTTCGCTTTTTTAGGAACGGCCGGAGATGTGAAGATGACGATTGGGGTCATCCCGGCAATTGAGCCATCTTATTATTTTAATGAGGCTAGTACTCTAGAAGATTTTTATCAGAGCGAAGAGCCATCATATTACTTTGTATATTCCCATGGTGGAATTAAAACAAACGATGATGACGAAGAATACATCAGCAATGTTCATTGCCTTAAAATGTCCTTTCGAGAAAATAGTCAAATTCAATATGACAACGATAAAAGCAATTACATTTATAACTATTATATTAAATTTTTCATTTTAGCTTCTTTTTTCATAGATAATTAGTGAGATGAAATGCTAATTTATATTAATGTGCGTATTAATACGCATTTTTTTATTTTTAAAAGATTAATTGACATATGTCGATAATTATTCTACCTTATAATTGAATATGACATATGCCATAAACGATTGGAGGTAACATTATGCCAAGACCCTTAAAATGGAGACAAGTATGCGCTCTGCCAAATAATAATAAATTCGGTCCTCTCGATGTCGCATTTGACGCTAATCAATATATTAAGATGAGCGTCGATGAATATGAAACAATTCGTCTTATTGACCTTGAAGGACTCGATCAAGAACAATGCGCTCAACAAATGAAAGTGGCGCGGACAACCGTTCAAGGAATTTATGCTGATGCGAGAAAAAAAATAGCCTCATCTTTAGTGAATGGGAACCCTTTAATTATTGAAGGTGGAACCTATCAACTATGTCGAGGGGGCGGTCGTGGTTATTGCCATAAAAAACAATGTCAGAGATTTCAACAAATGAATGAAAGAAAAGGAGAAAATGAATAATGAAAATTGCGATTCCAACAATTAATGATCTTTCAATAAAAGTGGAGACTTCTTTTGGTCGCGCCCCATATTACGCTATATATGATACGGAAACAAAGAAATATATCTATCTTCAAAATATTGCTTGCAATAGTGTCGGAGGAGCGGGAATTAAAGCTTCTCAATTTCTTGTGGATCAAAAAGTTGATGCAGTTATTGCTCCACGATGTGGGGAAAACGCCATGAAAGTTTTGACAGACGCTAATATTAAAGTTTATCAGAGTACATCGCCATTAATCGAGAATAATATAACGGATTTTTTAAATGATAAATTATCTTTATTAAATGAGATTAATACTGGTCTTCATCGCCATCATCATGGATAGGAAATGAAGATTGCAATACTAAGTGGCAAAGGTGGAACAGGCAAAACTTTTGTATCTGTAAATCTTGCCTCCATTATCCTAAATTCTCTATATGTTGATTGTGATATTGAAGAGCCAGATGGTCATCTTTTTCTTCATCCTCTCAATCTAACTGAAAATTCAGTTAATGTTAAAATTCCTCATATTGATAATACTTTGTGTAATGATTGCCGAAAGTGTGTTGAATTTTGTCATTTCAATGCTCTTGCTTCAATTCAACATCGCATTACTCTTTTTAAGGATGTATGTCATTCCTGTGGAGGTTGTTCTTTAATATGTCCTATGAATGCCATAAGTGAAGTAGATCGCAAAATCGGTTGTATTCAACGAGGAATTGCTGGTCATATTGAAGTTCTGACAGGGATGTTAAATCCAGGAGAAACTTCCGGCATTTCGATTATTAATCGCCTTATGGAAATAGCTAATCAAAGTAAAAGAGTTACTATTATCGACTGTCCTCCTGGCTCCTCATGTGCGGTGATGGAGAGCATTAAGGATGCTGACTATTGTCTCATAGTCGCGGAACCGACAATCTTTGGCTCTTCGAATTTGAAGATGATTCATCAATTGGTTTCGTTACTTCATAAGAAATGTGGCATTGTTTTGAATAAATGTTTAGATGAGGATAATCCATCAGAAGAATATGCTCGTCAAGCGAAGATAAAAATTGTTGGTCAGATTCCATTTGATAGTTATTTAGCAACCGCTAATTCAAACGGAGAAATAGCCGTTAGTAAGAACGAGAAATATCAAAAAATATTCACATCTATTTATCAAAACATTCTAAGAGAGATAAAATCATGAAACAGTTGGTGATATTAAGTGGCAAAGGAGGAACTGGCAAGACGACAATTGCTAGTGCTTTCATTCAATTAGCACATGCGTCGGCTTATGCTGATTGTGATGTCGATGCTCCTAATCTTCATTTGATAAACAGAAATTTCGATCATCAAAACAAAGAAGATTATCACGGTTTAGTTAAAGCTAACATCAATCAAGAATTATGCATTAAGTGTCATTATTGCGTTGATCATTGTCGATTTAACGCTATTCAGGAAGGCCTTCAATTCGTTGTTAATCAATTATCTTGTGAAGGATGTGGCGTTTGTGAATTGGTTTGCCCTGCTCATGCTATATCATTAGTTTCATCAGTTGATGGGGAAATAACTTTATCTTTTAATGATGATGAATTTTTTTCAAGTGCGACGTTGAAGATGGGCAGTGGCACTTCAGGTATGCTTGTCAGCCGTGTTAAAGCTCAATTAAAAGAAAAAGCGGATAATCTTCCATTTGCTATTATTGATGGTTCACCCGGAATTGGTTGTCCCGTTATCGCCTCTATTAATGGTGCAGATATGGTTCTCGTTGTAACTGAACCATCGTTGTCAGGTATCAGCGATATGAAGCGAATTGTGCAAACGATTCAAAAAGCTCATCTCAAGATGGCTCTGTGCATCAATAAAAGTGATATCAATATAAATCAAAGTCTAGCAATAAAAGAATTTGCTAAGAAAAATAGCATTCCTTTCGCGGGAGAGATACCATTTGATGAAGAAGTTATCAAATGTATTAACAAAGGAAAAACAATCATCGAGAGTGATAGTAAAGCTAAAGACGCTATTAAAATAATTTTTAATCGAGTCATGAAATGGTTTCTCGATGAAAATGAATAGTTAATCAATAAAAAGGAGAATTATATATGATTAAAATTGCTGTTGCGAGTGAAAAAGAGGTTATCTCTCAACATTTTGGATTTTGCTCTAATTTCAATATCTATGATGTGGAGAATAAGCAGATTCTTAAAAAGGAAGTCTTATCAAATCCTGGACATCAACCAGGTTTCCTTCCTCATTTTCTTAAAGATCGACAAGTGAATGTCGTTATCTGCGGAGGAATTGGAGGAGGAGCCATTCAAATATTTAATGAAGAAAATATTGAAGTGATTACAGGAGCAAATGGTTTGGCCGAGGAAGCGGTGAAAGCTTATATAGCCGGAAAGTTAAAAACCACAGGTTCAGTTTGTCACGCTCATCAGCATGCTGATGATTGTGGAAAATAATTTTTATTTCTTTCTTTCAAAAATTTTCTTTCCTTCACTATAAACGGCTTTGATGGCCTCTTTTTGTCGTCGGTAGATGCATCGTTCAAATCTTTCTTTAATCGTCATTTTTTTGGCTGTGACTAATTCATGGTCATCAATGACGAGAGCGTGTAGTTTATTGCCGATAGCAAACCCTGGTTTTTCATTAAAGAATTCATTTGGGGCCGAAGTCGCGAGATAAAAAGCCTCTAACACCGTTAAGAAATCGGTTTTCCATTGATCGAGAATTCTTCGTGCTTTTGAGGCGCGAATAGTGGCGGCAATATTATCAAACATAGAGAGATGATCACCACCCGCAATATCGCTACCAAGAACAACTTTGAGGCCTTCCTCTTTCATTTTATGAACAGGAGCGTAGCCAGAGATGAGATTTTCATTAGAGGAAGCACAGTGAACAACCCAAACCCCTGAATCTTTTAGAGCTTTTCTTTCTCGCTCATCAGACCACACGCAGTGAGCCATTAATGTTCGACTATTGAACAAACCATATTTTTGGTAGGTTTGCCAATATTGTTCACAATCGGGATGGAGTTCTTTGACCCATGCCAATTCGGATAAATTCTCGGATAAGTGAGATTGAATCGGTAAATTATACTCATGAGCTATTTGCCCTAAAGCCTGCATTAATTTATTAGTGCAAGAAGGAGTGAAGCGAGGAGTAATTATGGGCTTAATATGTCTAAAATGACATTCTTTTATCCATTGAATTGTTTCATCGATCGATTCTTGAGTTGTCTCCTGCAAATCTGGTGAACCATTGCGATCCATATTCACTTTGCCAACATAACCAGTAAGGCCAGCTCTTTCCAACTCTTCCATCAATATCAAAGTAGCTTCGCGATGAAGAGAGGAAAACATGCAGACTTTTGTCGTGCCATTTCTCACTAATTCACGAGCAAATTTTTGATAAGTTAGACGCGCAAAATCATTATTTTTAAAATGAGACTCCGTGGGGAAAGTATAGGTGTTAAGCCATTCTAGTAGTGGTAAATCCATTCCCATTCCTAACATCGGATATTGGGGAGCATGGAGATGCATATCCGCTAATGATTGCATAATCAAAGCCTCACCATAATCGTCGATGGGATAATCGTGGTATTCCTCTGGTAATGTTTTGCCAATAAAAGCAATCTTTCCTTCCTTCGCGACGAGATAACCAGATTGATAGATGGTTATTTTTCCATACTCATCAGCGGAGATAATGTTGCCGTGTAAAATTGTTTCTTTCATAGGTACCTCACAATCTTTTGAATAAAAAAGAGCATTTCATTCTTAAAAAGAATCAAATACTCATAGTAAGCTTTCTAGTGGCTTGTAGATACATACGTACTATTAACAACGTATTTATATGAATAATTGCATTTTTAAATTAACACATGGGGTAGGAAAAGTAAATGTTGTCATTCAATTATTGAGATAAAGAAAGTGTGGCAGTATTGATAAAAAATCATTCCTTATTGTGCTAAAATATAAAAATTGTCTCTCGATTGAGCTAAAAGCAACCGGAAGTTGACATTTTGAACCTTCAAATTGGTGGTGGAAATCCTCAATAATTAATTAAGATAGATGACAAAGGAGGTCACATGTATGACCACAGGACAAAAAATTACTGAATTGCGTAAGAAAAGTAATATTACTCAAGAGCAGCTTGCGGATTTGGTGAGTGTTTCTCGCCAATCTGTTTCGAAATGGGAATCGGATCTAGCTTATCCTGAGACAGAAAAATTGATTTCGTTATCAAAAATCTTTCACTGTTCAGTTGACTATCTATTAAAAGAAAATATTAGTTCTTCAAACAATCCGCATAATGTTTCTCTTTTGCCAAAGGAAAAGTCTCAAAACGATGAAGAAATTCATAAAAAAGAAGCAATTAACAAAAAAGGCTTACCCTTTTCTATTGCCAGCCTTATTTTTGCCATTGTTAATTTAATCTTTTTTGCTGTTCCGATTGCTCAAGCTTTGATTTATGTTCCAGGATATGGACAAATATATATTGCTGCCAATTTTTATCAAATCGTTTTTTCGAGTTCGTATTCTTATGGAAATATTCCATTTTTGCTTGATTTTCTAATTATTTTAGCAATACTGACACTTGGTATTTTATATCTCTTCTTTGAAAAGAAAGGGATTTGCCTCTCTTTAAAAATTTTGACAACAAGCTTTATCTTCTTTTATTTTCTCGCTTTGCTTGTTTCTTCTAACAGCGCCATCGGAACTTTTTATTCTCTCCTTATAATAATGACGGCTTATATGATTGTAGTTTGGTCTATCAAACCTTTTCGTTTTAATCGCAAACTTAAAACAAAGAAGACGAATATCGCGTTTCAAAACAAACAAGCGGATGCTTCAATTTCTTCCAACGCTATGGTGATGTCAAAAGATGATG
>JBAYZW010000053.1:0-5966 GCA_041672305.1 Bacilli bacterium | reverse complement strand
ATTGAGCAAGCAATTAAACGAAAAATTAATAAAATACCTGCAAATCCTGAATATATTATGGAGTTAGTGGAAAATGGAAAAGATTAAATTAATAATCAATCATCAACCGATGGAACTAGAAGTCGATCCTAGTGAAAGGCTTTTAGATGTTTTACGAAAAGAACTTCATATGATGGGAACAAAAGAGGGGTGCGGTGAAGGATCATGCGGAGCCTGCACTGTCCTAGTTGATGGTGTTTCTTATGCTTCGTGCCTTACTCCAATTGCTAATGTTATTGGTAAAGAAGTTTTAACAATTGATGGTTTTAATAAGACAGAGCAATATCGTGTTATTGCTGATGCTTTTAGTGAATTAGGAGCTAGCCAATGTGGCTTTTGTACGCCAGGCATGATTATGAGTACTTATGCTTTATTTTTAAAAAATCCTCATCCAACTGAAGAAGAAGTGCGTTTAGCTCTTTCGGGTAATCTCTGCCGATGTACAGGTTATAACGCTATTATCAAAGCTGTTTTATTAGCGGCCGAGGAAGGAAAAGAAAGAGGTATTAAATGGTAAATAAATTTATTCCCAAATCATTAAAAGAAGCCCTTCTTATTCTCGACCAACATGATTGTTACATTATGGCAGGAGGAACAGATCTGATGGTGATGAAACATCGTAGCAGTGGTCTTTTACCTAACTTTGATAAAGATGTCATCTATATCTCTAACCTTGAAGAATTGAATTATATCAAAAAGGAAGATAATAAAATTATCATTGGAGCAACCACTAAATATATTGATATTTTGAATTGTTCGCTTATTCCTCAACTATTAAAAGAAATCATTATTGAGATTGCCTCTCCGAGTTTACGTAATATGGCCACGCTTGTTGGCAATATTGGTAATGCCTCTCCAGCTGGAGATTCTTTAGTGGGGTTATATCTACTTGACGCTGAAGTTGAACTTACTAGTTTGCGAGGTACTCGCATGATGCCAATTAACGATTTTATCTATGGAGTGAGAAGAATCCATCGTGAACCTGATGAATTAATCACAGCGGTTGTTATTCCATGCCATGATTTTACCTTCACGAAATGGAAAAAAGTTGGATCGCGAAAAGCTGAAACTATTTCTAAAATTACTTTTGCTGGAGCTTACACCATTAAAAATAAGATTATTACTGACCTTCGTCTTGCCTTTGGCTCTGTAAGTATAACTGTCGTTCGTCGCCTTGAGTTGGAAGCTAAATATGTCGGTTTGTCAGTTGATGAATTACAAAGTAAAATTCCAGATATTATCGAAGATTACGGGAAATTCATCACTCCAATCAGCGATCAACGATCAACAAAAGACTATCGTTATAAGGTTGCGATAAATATCGCCAAAGATTTTTTAACTCATATTGAGTAAGGAGGAACCATGGCTAAGAATAAATATTTTATCGGTTATCGGTGTACATTATGTGGCCGTTTCTTTAAACCTGATGAAGCGAGTTTTACTTGTCCTTATTGCGGGGAAAAAGGAATCCTTGATGTTATCTATAACTATGATGAGATGAAGAAAGATGTCAATTTCGACTACTTTAAAAACAATCATGATTATTCAATGTGGCGCTATGCACCGATGATGTCCATTGAAACTGATCATATTAAAGACATGTTAAGAATTGGTTGGACGCCTTTAATTCGTTCGCATAATCTTGCTAAATTATTAGGATTAGAGACCCTTTATATCAAAGATGATGGTCTCAATCCCAGCGGTTCAAGTAAAGATCGTGCATCTGGAGTTGGAGTTTTAAAAGCTCTTGAAGTTGGTGCTGATACCATTGCAACTAGTTCAACGGGCAATGCCGCTAGTTCATTAGCATGTCAAGCTGCGCATGCTGGTTTGAAATCAGTAATCTTTGTTCCGAAACGTGCTCCCATTGGAAAAGTGACACAAATATCCTTATATGGTGCCACTCTTATTAAGGTCGATGGTGACTATAAAGATACATTTGCTTTTTCAAAAGCAGCAATTAAGAAATATGGGTGGTATAATAGAAATTGCGCGATTAATCCTCATCTTGTTGAGGGTAAAAAGACCGTCTCGCTTGAAATTAGCGAACAACTTAATTTTAAACCCACCGATTGGGTAGCAGTCTCCGTTGGAGATGGCTGCACAGTCGCTGGTGTTTATAAAGGTTTTCATGACCTTAAGGAATTAGGACTTATCGAAAAGATTCCTCGAATTCTGGCGGTACAAAGCACGGGTTGCGACCCCTTTGTCATCGCTGATCATGAGCATAAACCCTTACAGGAAGCCGAAGAAAACACTATCGCTGATAGTATTGCGGTGGGTATTCCTCGCAATCCTGTTAAAGCGGCTAATGCTGTCAAAAATTCCCATGGAGTATGGATTGATGTCCCTGATGAAGAAATTCTTCAAGCCGAAGCTCTTCTCGGAAGAACAGAAGGTGTCTTTGGTGAGCCGGCTGCGACAGCTTCGTTAGCTGGTCTCATTAAGGCTTTGAAGCAAGGCATCATTCAAAAGAATGAATCGGTAACCTTTATCGTGACAGGCAATGGTTTAAAAGATCCTGCTAATGCCCAAAAAGTTATCACTCCTCCTGAACCCATGAAACCTAATTTAGAAACTTTAGAAAAATTTTTGAAAGAAAAGGAGAAATAAATTTATGTCAAAAATTCCATTTGGTCCAACTTATGATGAGATGCTTCATCCTGAGCACCAAGATCCTGAAGTGAGAAAAGCTGCGGAAAAGGCCCTAAACGATGATGAACTCAATCCAATTAATCTTTTCAATATCGGATGGAAAAATGGCGGTAATGGCGAAGTCAGAAAAATTGTTCTTCCTAAAGCATTGACAGGCGTTGAAGCCAATATTGTCGTGCTCTTAGGAAAATATTTCCCATCTGGTTCCCATAAAGTTGGTCCCGCTTATTCCACTTTGATGGAAGGTTGTGTCGACGGCACTATATTGCCAGGGAAGCACACTATCCTCGGCCCATCAACTGGTAACTTTGGTATCGGTGTTTCTTATATCACTAATTTAATGAAATACGATGCGATTGTTATCATGCCTGATAATATGTCTAAAGAAAGATACGATCGTATTCGTAAATACGGAGCCAAACTTGATTTAACTCCAGGTTCTGAATCTGATGTCATCTTAACTCTTGAAAGAACTTACGAATTAAAGAAAGATCCAAAGAACGCTACATTAGCTCAATTTGAATTATTGCCAAACTATCGTTTCCATCGTTATGTTACTGGCAATTGCGCCATTGAAGCAGTTAAAGGTATTGGCAATGGTCGTATTGCTTGTTACACAAGCGCTCCTGGTTCAGCTGGTACTCTAGCGGCTGGTGATGAGATGAAAAAAGCCTTCCCAGAATGTAAAATTGCCGCTCTTGAACCACACGAATGTTCAACTCTTACCAATGGTGGTTTAGGTCAACATCGTATTGAAGGTATTGGTGATAAAATGTGCACCCTTATCCATAATGTTTTAAATACTGATTTTATCGTTCAAATTCATGATGATTCCTGTGTCGAAGGACTCGAAGTTATTCATGAAGGAACCGATATTCTCGTCAATCATGGCATCGACCGAAAAGTCGCTGAATCAATGACTGATTTATTTGGTGTCTCTGGCATTTGCAACATTCTCGGTGCGATTAAGATGGCAAAGTATTTGAAACTTGGTCCTAATGATAATATCGTTACTATCGCTACTGATGGATATGACCGTTATGACTCTGTCATTAACAATCTTAAACATCGCGAACTTGAAGTGACCAATCACGTTTTAGATCGTTGGTTTAAAGATGTCTTTATGGAGGCAGATACTTCTCGCATTATTGATACTCGTGGACCCGAAGCAAAAGATAAACTCTTTGCGCAAAAAGAAAGAGATTGGCTTAAATTTGGTTATACCAAAGAATATCTTGATAGCATGAAGAAACCTGAATTTTGGGAGAATGAATATGCCAAGATTAAAACATATGATCAAAAGATTATCGAAAAGAGAGGTAAAGAAATTTAATATGAAAATTAGTTTCGAAGAAGTTCTTAAAAAAGCCGAATCCTATAAGGCTGATATGACGAAATTTCTCCGTGACATGATTAGCATTCCGAGTGAATCATGCGACGAGAAAAAAGTTATTTTGCGCATCAAGGAAGAGATGGAAAAAGTCGGCTTTGATAAAGTTGACATTGATCCGATGGGCAATATTTTAGGATATGTTGGTCATGGCTCTCATCTTATTGCCATGGATGCTCATATTGATACTGTCGGCATCGGCGAAATTAAAAACTGGACATTTGATCCTTATAAAGGCTACGAAGATGATGTCTACATCGGTGGTCGTGGCGCTAGTGATCAAGAAGGTGGTATGGCTTCAATGGTCTACGCCGCTAAAATAATTAAAGATCTTCACTTAGAAGATGATTATACCCTTGTTGTGACTGGTACTGTTCAAGAAGAGGATTGTGATGGTCTCTGCTGGCAATACATCATCAAGGAAGACAAGTTAAAACCCGAATTTGTCGTTTCAACAGAACCAACAAGTTGCAAGATTTATCGCGGGCATCGTGGACGCATGGAAATTAAAGTTAATGTTCGTGGCATTTCTTGTCATGGTAGCGCTCCGGAAAGAGGAGATAACGCTATTTATAAAATGGCGCCTATTATTGAACAAATTGAAAAACTTAATAAAGAAGGATTAGCCTATGATCCTTTCTTAGGCAAAGGCACAGTGACAATTTCGGAAATTTTCCATAAATCACCGAGTCGTTGCGCCGTTGCGGATGGTTGCTGGATTAGTCTTGATCGTCGTTTAACGGTGGGAGAAAATGATAAGACCTCCATTGCTGAGATTGAAAATCTTCCCGCTGTCAAAGCGGCAAAAGGCGAAGTTAGTATGTATATGTATGAGCGCCCATCTTATACCGGACTTGTTTATCCAACCGAATGCTATTTCCCGACATGGGTTATTCCAGAAGAATCAATCTATGTTCAATCATTAAAAGAGGGATATCAAAAACTCTTTAAAAAAGATCCAATCATTGATAAGTGGACTTTCTCTACGAATGGAGTAAGTATCATGGGTCGCTTTGGAATTCCTTGTCTTGGTTTTGGACCGGGTGATGAGAAAGAAGCCCATGCCCCAAACGAAAAGACGAGAAAAGAAGATCTTGTTATCTGCGCGGCCTTATACGCCACTATCCCTGGCTTATATCTTGAACATCTGAACAATAAATAAAAGGAGAATTAAAAATATGGAAAAAGTTGCCCCTAAATTTGCCGGTCGTCATCTGATTACTCTTGAAGAGTTCACTAAACCTGAAATTGACTACATGCTTGATTTGTCAGGAAAATTAAAAGCTGCTTTCTATCGCAATGAACCTACTCAATGGTTAGTTGGTAAAACTGGCTTCTTAATGTTCTTTGAACAATCCACTAGAACGAGAAACTCTTTTGAAAGTGGAATGGCCCAATTGGGTGGTCATGCGACATTCTTGGATACTTCGATGATGCAGATTGCTCACGGCGAATCCGCCAAAGACACTGCGACCATCCTCTCTTCGTTTGGACATATGATTGCCTGCCGTTATTGCAACTATGGACTTGGTAACAAGTACATTCGTGAGATGGCTCAATATTCCACTGTCCCTATCATCAACTTACAATGTGATTTATATCACCCAATGCAAGCTTTAGCGGATTTAATGACTATGCAGGAATTATTTTCCACAACAAAACATTTAAAGGTTTCAATTATTTGGGCTTTTGCCTCAACTCATAAGAAGCCAATTTCCGTTCCTCTCTCGCAAATTTTACTCTTCCCTCGCTATGCGATGGATGTCACATTAGCGTATCCTGAAGGTTATGATTTACCTGATTGGGCGATTGAAAAAGCCAAACAAAACGCTTTAGAGAATGGTGGTACATTCCGCATTACGCATAATATGGAAGAAGCCTT